>NZ_JBFUIY010000026.1:0-92673 GCF_056401655.1 Allobosea sp. P4_E12
GCTGGACAGCTGGACACTGAGTTGCTCAAGCGCGCCTTCCTCGGATGGCTGCGCGGCGAGCCGAACCACTGCAGCATGGCGGCAATCCCGTCGCAGGATGATGAAGATGCTCGCCGACCGAGCCGCGAACGGGAAGCCCTCGTAAGCGAGTGCACGCGCATCGCTCAGCGTCACGCGGGCTGCGGCCCGCCTCGGCCTCGGGCAATCCGCCATGAGCCACAATCTTGCGCGCCTGCGTGCGCTGTTCGGCGACGAACTCCTGACCCGAGGGCCGCAGGGCATGCGTCCCACCCCCCGCGCCCTTGCCCTGATCGCTCCGGTGCGGATCACACTTGGGCAGATTGCGAGCCTCGTATCCCAGGACGTCAGCTTCGATCCCCGGACGGCCGAGCGGCTGTTCCGGATCGGACTGCCGGACGGCGCGGAGGTCATGCTCGGTCCGGCGTTGCTCGCCTGCATCTGCGAGGCCGGCCCCGGCATCCGGCTGCGTCTGCAGCCCGCCGATCAACTCTTTGATGAGCTCGACGCCGACCGCCTCGACCTCGGTATCGGCTTCGGGCCGCTTCCGGAGGGGCGGACGCACCACAAGCGGCGCGTGCTCGCCACGGACAGCTGGCTCTGCATGTTCGATGCCGACCGGCTCGGGATCACGTCGCCGAGGACTATGTGCGGCTGCCGCATGTGCTCACGAGCTTGCGCATGGGCGAGCAAGGCGCGGTCGACGAGGCGCTCGCGAAGTTTGGCCTCAGGCGATGGGTCGCGCTCACCACAACGCGCTTCGTCGCGGTCCCCTTTCTCGTGGCGGGCGCGCCGGTGATCACGACCATGCCCGCCAGGCTTGCCCGCTTGTTTGCTACGGAGCTCGGACTGAGCCTCAGCCCGGTGCCCTGCGCTTGCCGGAGCCAGTCGCCGCGCTCGTCTGGCACGCCTCCTACGACCATGACCCGGCGCATATCTGGCTACGAGACACTGTGGCGCGCGTCGCTGCAGACGTGGGATGGGAACGCCTCTCGGCGTGACGTCACGCTATTCGCAGGAACGACCGCTGCGATGCTGGGCAAGCACCGACTTGTTCGGGGAGCGCCGAACTGACCAGGCGCGAATGTTTGCTTTCGGGCGGCAACCCGACGTCCGCTCCTGGCGGATTGCGTTGAAAAAGTCCGACCCAACCGAAATGGAAGTCACTCCAGCATTCAACGGAGAATATTGTTCCCCGCTAGTTCCTAGAGTGCCTCTTTTGGCAGCCGATTACGCCCGCGCGAAGATGGAATATCTCCATTTCGGACGGCCGAACCCGCACCAAGTATTGCCGCGGACTTCTTCAACACAATCGGCGCGAGAGCGACGCGACTTCGGGTTCGCGGACTGCAACGGTAGAGCGCAATCTCAGTTCGAGGCCACAAGCCATCCCCTCGATTTTGGTAGAGGTCCGTCGGTCATCAGCCTGATCGTCATGTCGGCGCGCTCGTGGTTGCGGAAGAACCATAGCCCCATCGACAACGAACTCTCGGTCCCAAATACGCTTGGCTGAACCTGCCGCACATGGGCTTACCTCGTTCGATTGCCGTTCGGCCAGCCGCAGCCGCACCGTCGACCCTTGCGGGAATGCGTGGAGGTCGGGTGGCCGGCGCTAGGCTTGCACATGCCCCCTCTCGCAGTGTCCGCTAGCAACCTTCTCCCGACCCCATGCGTCCTCAAGGCCACGTAGCTCGGCAATTCAAGCGCGTTCCTCGAATTGTCCAATGCTGCCACGCATGCATCGCTCCTCTCTTGTACTTGAGGGTAGCAACGCCTTCCGAGAGGAAGGAGCCCCCGCCGTAGGGCAATCCGAGCGAGGCTATAGGCCGCGTGGCCTTCGAGGGCGGGTGGAGAAGGCCAGCACGCCGACAAAACGAATGAATCCGTAGCCAGTTCCAGGATCCGCAGCCGCTTTATCCCGCCTTAAGGTTCTCGGCACAGGCTTTTCCCGAGCGTTGGTCCGGCACAACCTCGTAATCGATTTTTTGTCCGTCGCGCAGTTCTCGCAATCCCGCACGCTCCAAGGCGCTGATGTGGACGAACACGTCCTGACCGCCATCATCAGGTTGGATAAAACCAAACCCCTTGCTGGGATTGAACCACTTCACAGTTCCCGTCGCCATGGATGTCTCCTCCTGACGGTGGATGATGCTAAAGCGATTACCTATCGCCGCATGCCTTCTGAGGCTTCCGACCGCCCGCTACTCAATCGCAATGACCGATGTGCTGCCCCGCCGCTCGCGAAAGAGCGACGGGGCGTTAGGCCGTGCAAGAGCGTTCGCGGCGTCCTTGCACCCGTCCGAAACCCTGCGGCCGTTTCTTTGTTCCCACGACCGAGAGATAGCGGCACGGCACGGCGACGTCCGCCGTCGGCCGTCGGCTTGCGACCGACGGTGCACCGTTGGGTTCACCGGAAATCACGCGTCTTCACCTTGATTGTATCGAGATGCAGGTCGGGAATGTAGATGTCGCGGGTTCGAAGCCCCTTCGGAGGAAGCCCACGCGGATCCGGCGCCAGCGAACCATGGTGGAACTCGTCCCCCCGGCCATGAGGCAGCGGGAAGGCATCGTCGCGCTCTCCGACGCTGGCGAGTTCTGCCGACAGATCGGTTAGACGCTGCGCGACCAGATGAACGACCTCGCCCTCGCGCTGGACGCGGCCACGCACCGCAATCATACCGGCGGAGAGGATGGTGCGGCGATTTTGCTCGAACACCTTTTGCCAGACCACGAGGTTGGCGATGCCGCTCTCATCCTCGAGGGTGATGAACATAACGCCCTTGGCGCTGCCTGGCCGCTGGCGGACGAGGACGATCCCAGCAGCCTCAAGCCAGCGGCCATCACGAGCTTCCATCGCCTCGGCGCAGGTAACGATCCGTCGCCTTCGCAGATCCCGTCGGAGGAAGGAAACCGGGTGGCTGCGCAGCGACAGGCTGACATGGCGGTAGTCTTCGACCACCTGGCTACCGGCCGTCATCGGCCGGAGGGAAACAGCCGGCTCATCCACTTCGGGGATGATCTCGCTCTGCCGAGCAGACGCCGCCGCGAAAAGCGGTAGCGGCTCATCGCGCAGTGCTTTGATCGCCCACAGCGCTTCTCGACGAGCTAGGTCAAAGCACGGTCGGAAGCCATCGGCCTCGGCTATGTGCGTGAGCGCAACCACAGGAACTCCGGCACGCCGCCAGAGGTCATCGACCGAAGCAAAGGGCTGATCAGCCCGGGCCGTGACGATGGCTGCGCCATGTGCGTTGGCGAGGCCCTTCACCATGCACAGACCCAACCGGACCGCGAATCGGCCGTCGTCGCGGGTCGGCTCCAGCGTCGAGTCCCACCTTGAGGCGTTGGCGCAGACGGGACGAACCTCGATCCCATGTGCTTGCGCGTCCCGGACGATCTGGGCCGGAGCATAGAAGCCCATGGGCTGGCTGTTGAGGAGTGCGGCGCAGAAGATGTCGGGATGCCAGCATTTGAGCCACGCCGAAGCGTAGGCGATCAGGGCGAATGATGCTGCGTGGCTTTCAGGGAAGCCATAGCTGCCAAATCCTTCGAGCTGCTTGAAGGTCTGCTCGGCGAACTCCTCCTCGTAGCCGTTGGCGACCATGCCCGCGATCAGCTTGTCCTTGAAGGACGATACGCCTCCGGAGAACTTGAAGGTCGCCATTGACTTCCGGAGCATGTCGGCCTCGCCCGGGGTAAAGCCGGCGCATTCGATCGCCACGCGCATGGCCTGTTCCTGGAACAGGGGCACACCAAGGGTCTTGCCCAGCACCTTCTCCAATTCGGGCTTGGGATAGTGGACCGGCTCCAGTCCTTCACGCCGTCGAAGGTACGGGTGGACCATGTCTCCCTGGATCGGGCCAGGGCGAACGATCGCGACCTGGACCACGAGGTCGTAGAAGGTCCGCGGCTTCAACCTCGGCAGCATCGACATTTGCGCGCGGCTCTCGATCTGAAAAGTGCCGAGCGTGTCTGCCTTGCGGATCATGGCGTAGGTGCGCGGATCCTCGGCGGGGATCGTTGCGAGGTCGAGATTGATGCCCTTGTGTTCGGCGAGAAGATTGAGCCCCTTCTTCATGCAGGTCAGCATGCCAAGTGCCAGCACGTCGACCTTCATGAACTTCAGGGCATCGATATCGTCCTTGTCCCACTCGATAACCTGGCGATCAGCCATGGCGGCAGGCTCGATCGGCACGAGATCGTCGAGCCGGTCATGGGTGAGGACAAATCCACCGGGATGCTGGCTGAGGTGCCGGGGCGCGCCCATGAGTTGACGCGCGAGGTCGAGTGTCAGCCGAAGCCGACGGTCCTTGAGATTGAGGTTCAGCTCTTCGACATGGCGCGGCTCTACGCCACCTTCCGACCAGGCCCAGACCTGCGAGGACAGCGTGCCGATCAAGTCGTCCGGCAGGCCAAGGGCCTTTCCCACATCCCGCAGCGCGCCCTTGGTGCGATAGCGGATGACGGTCGAGCACAACGCAGCGTGATCGCGACCATAGGTGTCGAAAATCCACTGCATGACGATCTCGCGCCGCTCATGCTCGAAATCGACGTCGATGTCCGGCGGCTCTCGGCGTTCCTCGGAAACGAAACGCTCGAACAGCAAATCATTGCGGCCCGGGTCGATCGACGTAATGCCGAGCACGTAGCAGACAGCCGAGTTCGCCGCCGAGCCGCGGCCTTGGCACAGAATGTCCTTAGATCGGGCGAAGCGAACAATCGAGTTCACCGTCAGGAAATATGGCGCGTAGCCCAGCTTCTCGATCAACCGAAGCTCGTGCTGAAGCGCCGCATCGACGCTCTCGGGAATGCCTTCGGGATAGCGTTCGGCGGCGCCTTCCCAGGTCAGTTTGTCCAGGGTCTGCTGGGGTGTGAGCGCCGGATCGTCTCGCTCCTCCGGATACTGATAGGCCAGCTCACCAAGCGAAAAGCGGCATCGATCAGCAATCTGTAGCGTCCGCGCCAACGCCTCGTGGTAGCGGCTGAACAGCCGATGCATCTCTTCCGGCGGCTTGATGTAGCGATCGGCATGCCGTTCACGCCGGCCGCCGAGGGCGTCGATCGTGACGTTTTGACGGATGCAGGTCACCACGTCCTGGAGAATGCGCCGCGCGGGTTCATGGAACAGCACGTCGTTGGTGACGACGGTCGGCACGCCCATCCGGGCCGCGAGGTTCGACAACTCGTGAAGCCGAAGCTGGTCGTTCGGACGTCGGCGCAGCGTCAGCGCGAGATAGGCACGGTTGCCGAACGCATCGCGAAGGCGCCGAAGGTGGAAGGCACATTCCTCGTCGGCCTGATCAGGCACGAGGACAGCGATCAGCCCCTCGCCATAGGCGACAAGATCGGGCCACTCCAGATGGCACTTTGCCTTGCCGCCGCGCTGCTTGCCGAGCGAGAGCAGTCGACACAGCCGCGAATACGCCGGTCGGTCAATCGGGTAGACGAGCACAGACATGCCGTCGACGAGATCGAGGCGGCAGCCGACAACGAGGCGAACACCGGTTGCCTTGGCCGCCTCATGGGCGCGGACGATCCCGGCCAGCGAATTGCGATCGGCAACGGCGACTGCTTCGAGGCCTGCGGCCGCCGCCTGCGCGAACAGTTGCTCACATGAGGAGGCACCGCGCAGGAAACTGAAATGCGAGGTGATCTGAAGCTCGGCGTAACGCGAACCGCTCATCCGAACACCCCGTGCAGAAACCAGCGATGGGAGCCGGTCGCAGCGTGCTCACCGTCACCGGCCCGATAGAGCCAGTAGCGCTCGCCTGCATCATCCTCGACCCGGAAATAGTCGCGAACCGCAGCCAGCTCGGCATCCCGCTTCCACCATTCGCCGAAAACTCGCTCGGGACCGTCCGCGCGCTTCACTCGCCGACGGATCCCCCGCCAGGTGAACCAAACGGGGGGCTGGTCAGGCAGCAGCGCCATGGTCTCGACCGGTTCGGGTTGAGGCAACAGACGGGATGGCCGCGGCCAATGACCCGGCCAACTCGCCCCCGTCTCGGCCGCCATCGCCGGGATTCGGCAGACGGAACGTTCAGGCACATCGCTTGCGACCGGAGCCAGACGATAGACGGCCCGCTCCCCAACACGGTTCGCCAGGGTGTCGACCAGGTCAGACACGTCCGGGAAGCTCGCTTCGACAAGCGAGTTGTGGGTTTGCTTGCGTTCCAGCGGTTCGGCGATGGTCGCGGCCAGAGTCATCACCTCAATTCCGAAACCCGGCTCGATCGTATCGATCTTCTCGCAGAGGAGCCGCGTCAGTCGCTTGACGTCGCGAACCGGCGTGGCCAATCCGACCCGAACCGCCTCTGCACGATTGTCGACGCGATGGCAGATGAGGTCGAGACGACGTGCGCCGAACCCACGTTCCTCCAGGCGCTCGCAGAGTTGCCCGACGAGCTTGGCGATATAGCGCGCGATCGTCTCCGCGGCGCCGATGGGCTCGGCGAAGGCTTGGCGAACCTCGATCAGGTCGGGCGGCCGAATGGCCTTGATCGGCTCCGCGAGGTCTCCAAGCGCCTGGTCGATGCGGCGGCCAATCTCCGGACCAAAACGCAGAGCCAGAGGAGCCCGCGGCTGAGCCAGCAAGTCACCGATCCGCTCGAAGCCCAAGGTGCGCAGCCCGGCACTAACCGAGGACGGAAGCCGCAGAGCCTCCAGCGGCAACGGGGCGATGATGGATGGTCCATGCCCTGGAGCGGCGACGATCGTCGAACGTGTCCGGTAACGAGCCAGTGCGTGAGCGGCGCCCCACGTATCAGCGATCGCCGCCCGAGCGACGATCCCCGACATGGCAAGGCGACCGATCACCCCGTCGAGCATAGCGTTCTCGCCGCCGTGCAAATGGTCTGCCCCGGTCGTGTCGATGACGATGCCGTCCGGCGGATCGGGTGCGACGACCGGTGCGATACGCTCCAGAATCCAGACAGCCAGCCGATCGAGTCCTTCGGCGTCAGCGGCCGGATCGGCATCCTCGACGATCAGACCCGGAACGAGTACCTGCGCCTTTGTCACGGGCATGCCAACGCAGAGACCGGAAGCCTGAGCCGCAGCATCTGATGCCAGCACCACTCGCCTGTTTCCGTCGCGGCCTATGAGGACGAGCGGTGCCTCAGGCGGAGGCGCTGCGTCGCCAGCCTTCCGCCGCGCCCGGTCGGTGGACCAGGTCGGCAGGAAGAGCGAGACAACCCGTGTCATCGCACGCCTCCAACTCGAAATCTGCACTATCGCCGGCGCGGGCCCGGATGAGCTCGACCAGCCAGCGAGGCCGACCGACGCCGGGGACCGGCAGCGCTGAGGATGGCATCACCGAGACGCGCCAGCGCGTCATGGCGGCTGTTGGCTGACCGAAATCGGCGGCCTCCGTCTGACGCCGCCAACGGCGAAGGGCAATTCCGACCGACCCGGTCCCCTCCGCGGCCAGTTGCAGCCGACGAGAGGCGGTCATGGATAGGCGGGCAACTTCCCCGACGACGGATCCAAGCCCACCGTGGCGCAGCCCTTCCTCCATGCAGGAAAGCACGGTCTTGTCGTCGCAGGCTTCCACATAGATCACCCGATCGGCGGCTAGTCCCGCTTGCGCGATGGCGGGCGCGAAGAGATCCGGCCGCGTGATGCACCACAGGACCCTCCCCCGGGTGCGGGCTGCGACCCCCGCGCTGAACAGCGCGGCCGCGGCACCGTCGATCGCACCGTTGCCGCCGCCAGCCACTTCATGCAGCGCCCCGAGCGCCAATCCGCCGCCGGGGAGGCGCGAGTCCACCTCGGCGATTCCGAAAGGAAGCACCGATTTCGCGCGCCGGTTCGTGCCTTCGATCCTTGCGATCTGCGCGCGCAGAGAGTGTATGGCGAGCTCGGGCCGCACAATTGTTGGTGTCCTCTGAAAATGGGCGGGCCGCCATGTTCCTCTTTTGTTCCTATTTCAATGCCCGGGAGTCAAGATGAGAGCATCAATGCGATAGCCGCCTCGCTGACGGATCAGAGTGGTCCGACCACATCCGGGTTCATGGCGATAAAGAGTTCAGCCTGACGCTGAAACAACGTCCATGCCGGATCATTCTCCGACCGTCCGACTTGGCAGTGCATGACCTTGAAGATCGCAACCCCTCCGGCTGGCTGGTCGGGGTCTATCCGCGCGGCGCGACACATCGCCCTAGCAATTCTCTGGATACGCGGATCACCCGAATAATCCGCGGCGGTCACCGGTGCGTCCACCGGGTCGGCTTCAAATGTCAGAGACATAGCGGACCTCCACGACTCGCCCCAACCTCAGCCAGTGGCCTCAAACGATTGGATGGACCTGCCCCAAGGTTCGTTCCGGTAAAATGCGCGTCGTCCGCAAGCAAAATGACGCACTCTCGGCATTAGAGGATCATCGAGTGGGTGCCCCGTCGGCTCAGGCCGGCGGGGCTTCTTCACTGCAATAGCTACTGCCAAGTCTGACGGCCGTACCAGTTATCGACGTCCGACCGAACCTGATCCTTCGCGAGACCGTATCGCTCCTGGATTTTTCCCTCAAGCTGATCGCGCTTTCCCGCGATCACGTCGAGGTCATCGTCAGTGAGTTTGCCCCACTGCTCTTTCACCTTGCCCTTGAGCTGCTTCCAGTTTCCTTCGACGCGATTCCAATCCATGGGACCTCTCCGTTGGCGTGAATGGGATAGCGAAAGAACGCACGGGCCGTGTTTTTGTTCAGAGACACTGCGGGTCTCCGCGCATCTGTCTGCCGGTGACCACCCTTGCCACTGCGATCGCTTCCCGCGCCTGTAAACCCGAAAACCGCGGACTGTCCGCGCAACCTGTTCGAGCTTGGATTTGTTAACGGTAGGCGACCTTTGGAGGGGAGAAGCCTTCATGGATCTCATCATCAAGCAATCGAGCTCGACAAGGTGGGACCTGATCGACTTGCTCGGCCGTAACGCGGGGCATGTCGAACTGGCCTTGTCCGGGTGCTTCCGCATAATTCCGTCGGGCCGAGCGGTGGGTACTATGGCAACACTCTCGCCGGGGCCATATTCCTCGTTAGACGCAGCGCTCGCCGCAATCGAAACTCATACGCGAGGCGTGTGCAGACGCGAGCCAGAGGAGCGCGGGCAACAGACGCCTATTGGCCCGGGCAATGAGGACGCCTGAGGGCTTGTCTGCCCGCGGCTCTACCGCTTCGCTGGCGGAATCCACCTCCCGATGATCTGCGTGCGTGGCGGAGCCCCTTGAGGCGGCGATCCTACGAGATGCAGGGAACCCCCTCGCCAACGCGACGTTCACCAATCACTGGCCGCAGCTTTCGCACCGTCGAGCTGCATGCCGTACGCGCTGGCCGGATCGTCAGGACGGAGGTCTACTTCGGCTGGAATCTGCCCCACCCCGCCCGGCCGGGAGGCTTCGTCGAAAATGACCGAGCGGGCCGCGCCGGAGCGTGAGTTCCTGCCCGATCCGATTAGCGCGCGCCCCGAGAAGCACCCTTGCGAAGGAGCCAACATGTTTCGCAGCGTCAATCCTGCAACCGGCGACGAGATCGCCACCTATCCCGAACTGACCGCGCCGGAGTTGGAGAGCAAGATCGTCAAGGCGGAGGCGGCCTTCCGGCACTGGCGTGCGAGGCCGATCGCGGAGCGCGCCGCATTGCTGGAGAAGATCGCCGAGCAATACGAGGCAAACAGCGAGAAACTTGCTGTGATGGCGGTCCAGGAGATGGGCAAGACCCATGCGTCGGCCATCGCYGAGGTGCAGAAGAGCGCCGCGGCCTTCCGTCACTACGCGCAGAACGGCCCCGCGATGCTKGAGCCGACCGAGATCGCTATGGCGAGCGGCGGCCGCGCAGAGGTGCGCTACCTGCCGCAGGGGCCTGTGTTGGCGATCATGCCTTGGAACTTCCCCTACTGGCAGGCCGTCCGCTTCCTTGCGCCAACGATCCTGGCGGGCAATGTCGGCCTGCTAAAGCATGCCAGCATCGTCCAGGGCGTCGCCGGGCTGATGGAGGAGATGGTGATCGCCGCCGGAGCACCCGACGGCGTGTTCCAGAATCTTGCCATCAAGTCCTCCGCCGTCGCCGGCCTCATTGCGGACAGGCGCATCGTCGCGGTTACGCTAACGGGCAGCGAGGCAGCGGGACGCGCAGTGGCCGAGCAGGCGGGCGCGGCGTTGAAGAAGGTCGTGCTGGAACTCGGGGGATCTGACCCCTTCATAGTCATGCCCTCGGCCGATCTCGACACGGCAGTGAGGCAAGCCGTAACGGCTCGCATCCAGAACAGCGGCCAGTCGTGCATTTGCGGCAAGCGGATGATCGTCCATGCCGACATCTACGAAGCATTCCGGGAGAAATTCTCGGCGGCGATGCAGGCCGTGAAGGCCGGCGACCCGATGGATGCGGCTTCCAACATGGGCCCACTTTCGAGTTTCGAACAGCGCGAAACGGTCCTCGACCAGCTCGCCGCGGCGAAGGCGGTCGGCGCCAAACTACTATTCGGCGGCCAGGCGCTGCCCGGCAAGGGCGCCTACATGTCAGCGGGGATATTGGTCGACGTGCCTCTCGAGGGCGATCTCATGAAAGAGGAGATCTTCGGCCCCGTTGCCATGCTGTTCAAAGCTGAGGACATCGGCGACGCGATCCGGATCGCGAATGCCATTCCCTATGGACTGGGCTCGTCCGTCTGGACGAATGATCCCCAGGAACAGGAGCGGTTCGTGCGCGAGATCGAGGCTGGCATGACTGCGATCAACCAGATGCTCGCCTCCTCGCCCGAGGTGCCATTCGGCGGGATGAAGACGTCTGGTCACGGCCGAGAGCTTGGCACTCACGGTCTGCACGAGTTCATGAACCTCAAGTCAGTCATGCGGCCGAACTGAGCCCACTTCGCTCTTTTCATCGATGAGCATTCCGGCACGGGACCGATAGGTAAGGCCCACGCGCCCGCTCACGCTGTCCTTTCAAGACCGCGGCGTCCGCGACCACCGGCGCACTCTTCCGTCCGCTGCCGGGCCATTCAAACTCTTCGCGTCAGGTTCCGAGCCTGTCGCGCTGGATGACAAGCTCGATGACAACACCCAGCGGGTCCCAATCCCTGCTGACCCGACCAAGCTGACTGGCCGTCGCCTTGATCAACCGGCTGCCGAAGCCGTCGCTTCGTGTGATCGTCGGCGATGGTCCCCCGCGCTCACGCCAGACGAGTACGAATTCGGACGATCGATCCGAGCATGTGATCTCAACCTTGCCATCCGCGGTGGAAAGACTGCCGTACTTTGCAGCGTTGGTTGCAAACTCGTGGAGCAGCAGCGAGAGCGATGTGACCAGAGCAGAGGGCACTGGAATATCGGCACCGCTAACCTCGCTGCGTGGCCGTTCACCGACGTCATACGGCGCGAGTATTGCCGCGATCAGGGCGTGCAGCGTGGTGGCCGCCGGTTCGCCACCAGCGGCCATGGCTGACATCGTAAGCGCGTGGGCGCGTGACAAGGTCGCGAGTCGCTCAGATACCGTTGCGGCGAGCTCAGCCGGGCTGGAAGCCGAACGCGCGCTGAGATTAACGATACCGCTCGTGAGCGCGAAGACATTTTTGACCCGGTGGTTCATCTCGCGCAGGAGCATTTGCTGCTGCTCCTGCGCGCGCTGTTGATCGGAAATGTCGCGGGCGATCTTGGACGCACCCACGATCTCGCCCCGGGCGTCTTTGATCGGCGAGATGGTGAGCGAGATCGCGACAGGCGTTCCGTCCTTACGTCGGCGGATCGTCTCAAAATGCTCGATTCGCTCTCCAGCACGAATGCGCGCCAGAATTTCTGGCTCCTCGTCCCGGCGGTCCTCGGGAATGAGCAATAACACCGACTGGCCTAGGACCTCCTCGGGGCGATACCCGAAAAGCCGCTCGGCGCCCGGATTCCAGTCGGTAATAAGGCCGTCGAGATCCTTGGCGATGATCGCGTCTTCAGACGATTCGACGAGCGCCGTCAGACGCCGGGTCGAGGCATCGTTGCTATGGCGTTCGATAGCAAAGCCAAGCTGGCGCGCAATGATCAGCGCGAGATCGCGCTCGTGATCGGTGAAGACCCGCGGCGTATCGTAATAGACCATGAACTTGCCGACCAGCTTATCGGCCCCGGCGAGCGGAATGAAGGCCAGGGCATGAATGCCTTCGCCGATGACGGTCTCAATCAACTTCTGAGGCTCTCCGCTGAGAGCGACGTCCGAAACGAAGATCGGGTCGGCCTCGCGGTCCTGACGCTGCCAGGGCGAGTGGCCGTCGATGGCCGCACGATATCCGTCTGAAAGTCCGCGCCAGGCGACGAAACGCATCGTTCCGCCCTCGTCGAAGCGCAGGATGGAGGCACGGGGGCTCGCGAGCGCTGCGCAAATGGCGTCGAGGGCCGCTTCATAGATATCGACGAGCGTGCGAGCGCGAAACAAGCGATCGGTGAAGTGGAAGAGTGTGGTCTGTTCCCGGACCTGGCGCGCCAGGTCGTTCGCGGCGTCCGTGGTTTTGCCCCAAACCGCGGCGCTGGGATGACGGTCAGGGCTTCTTCGCACCATCGGCGGCCTCGCAGCGTAGCCAGTTCAGATCATCTCACAACGAGAGATCCCGTCTGGCGAGCCAATCATTCGAACATCAAATTCGGCTGGTCTCAATGTCAATTGTTCATAGGCCGTCGCATATTTTGACCCGAGTTCTGCGCAGCGCCTATGGGAGTGAAACGGGCCAGCGCTCCTAATTCCGACCTGCTCCGGCATCGTCCTCGACCGTCGCGGCGTTCGGCAACTTTTTTGAGTGCCCGAAGTTCCCTCGCTTTGGGAGTGACCGAATTGCGCGCTCAACGTCTGCTTGCCCAATTGTCATTGGCGGCCCTGATCGGGGTTGGGGGATCGATCATCGTCAGGCAGTTCGAGGGGCGCGCCAAGGGGCCCGCAAAGGGTGGCGGACACACGGGATTTCGCGACGGGGGAGATGCGAAGACACCGACCGAGATTCCCCCTGGGGGCTGGGCAGCGATCCTCCGACGGACCTATGACGAGGTCGGGAAGGACCGGGTGCTGGCCGTAGCCGCCGGTGTCACCTTCTATGGGCTGCTTGCGCTGTTTCCGGCCATCACCGCCTTCGTTTCGCTGTATGGGATCATTGCCGATCCGGCCACTGTCGCGGGTCAATTGGCAATGGCGGAAGGCCTATTGCCATCCGGCGCCCTCGAGGTCGTTCGCGATCAGATCACCCGGATCGCCACAGGCGATGAAACGAAGCTCGGAATAGCGTTCCTGATCAGCCTCGGTCTGTCGGCATGGAGCGCGAATGCTGGTGTGAAGGCGCTCTTCGATGCGTTGAACGTCGCCTACGGCGAGGAGGAGAAGCGCAGCTTCCTCCGCCTAAACCTGACCACGCTCGGCTTCACACTTGCAATCCTCCTCTTCGCCTTGCTGGCACTCGGCGCCATCGCCGCCGTGCCCGTGTTGCTGGATTTCCTGTACTTGGGTCCGGCAGAGGAATGGATTCTCTGGCTCGGGCGCTGGCCGGCCCTCATCCTCGTCCTGATGCTCGGGCTTTCAGCTCTCTATCGGTTTGGACCCAGCCGCGACAACGCACGTGGAAATGGGTCAGTCCCGGCGCCATTCTGGCCAGCGTGACCTGGCTGATCGGCTCGCTCGCGTTCTCCTGGTACGTCGCGACTTTCGAGGATTACAACAAGACCTATGGCACCCTCGGCGCAGTCGTCGCGCTGCTGATGTGGATGTGGCTGTCAGCGACGATTGTTCTGGTTGGAGCTGAACTGAATTCAGAAGCCGAACGCCAGACCTTGCGGGACACGACCAAGGGCCCGCCGGAGCCAATCGGGTTTCGAGGTGCTGACGCAGCGGATAACAAGGGGTGACGGCTACCGCGAATTGGGCCACGAAAGTTCCGAAACGACTCTTGGCCGTCACGTCTCGCGGGTCAATGTCGTTCCATCTTCAGTGATTTCAAAGGTGTGAACGTCAACGAGACGCACGTCCCGTCCATCGGCCAAGCCGTATGATATGAGGCCTCGTTCAGCGCCATCGCTTTTGAATGAGCGGGTTAGGAGTGGAAGCTTTCGCCTGACGATGACGATGAGCAACCGCCCTCACCCATCACGGCATTCTACCCGCTAGACTTCCTTCATACCGACTCTCCTCGGCAGCCTCCCACGCGTTTCCCTTAGCGGTCCGCCGGTCCGCTGCGTTCCAGTCTCCCTCGCGGATGATCCGGGTGAAGGTCGGGCCGAGCGTGGCCCGCTGCCGGAGCGCCAGGGCGACGCCCAGCGCTCGTCGATCAGCGGAAAGTTCGCGACGCTGGATGGGCTACCTGATATGGATAAGGCGGGGCTGTGTGATCGACAGTGGTGGTCGTGATGCGCGAAGAGTTTCCAGCTCATCCGCACCCTCATCGCAGGCTTGCGGCTATCCTCGCGGCGGACATCGTTGGTTACAGCCAGATGATGGGTCACGACGAGGAAGGAACGGTTCGCCGGCTGAAGCAGGTTCGCCGCGAGATCGTCGATCCCACACTTGAAGAGCACTACGGGAGGCTCATAAAGAACACCGGCGATGGCTTCCTCGCTATGTTCGAGAGTCCGCTCGAAGCCGTGAGATGCGCGATTGTCATTCAGCAGTCCGTGACGGCAAGGAATACCGATCTTCCGCGTGAACACAGGCTTCAATACCGGATAGGGGTGAACCTAGGTGACGTTATCGTTGAGCCGGACGATGTCTTCGGCGATGGCGTCAACATCGCCGCCCGCCTGGAGGCGCTAGCGACGCCCGGCGGCGTCTATATCTCAGGCGGCGTCTACGAACAGATCAAGAATAAGCTGGTCTGCGGATATCAGTCGCTTGGCGACGAGAAGCTGAAGAACATTACCGATCCTGTTCGCATCTATCGGGTGCTTCCCGATCCAGCTTCCTTCACTCGCGCGACGAAAAAAAGACGCCTATTTTTGATACCTGCGGGGATCGCGGCAGCATTTGCGCTGCTTGCCGCAGACCTCTACTCCGCCGGCTACTTGGTCGGCGGAAAGCCAAGTCTGGTGTCAGTCGAACAGCGCCCGCAATGGGTGCCCGTCCCCCTCGTCACCGTGACAAACCAACCTACCCGTCCCCCACGGGTTGAGCCGCCGGCAAGCAACAATGCGGATGCGGCCAGACCTTTGGCCCCATTGGCGGATCCCACGCCTGGCGCCCCAGCTTCAGATCCGCAGGTCGCGATTTTGACTCCGAACCTTCCTGCGGCACGGATGATCCAAACCGCTTCCGGCTTCCGGGACTGCGAAACCTGCCCCGAAATGATCCGCATACCCGGCGGGGCTTTTCGGATGGGTAGCGACGAAGACCCCTCAGAACAACCGATCCGGACCGTGACCATCTCGCCGTTTGCAATCGGTCTGTCGCCCATCTCCGTCGCCGAGTGGAACCGATGCGCGGCCGCAAAGGGCTGCAACTTCTCGCTCGACGGAAGCGACACAACGCCAGCCCGCAATCTGAGCTGGCTCGATGCCAAGCGATATGTGGACTGGCTCGCGCAATTGACCGGTAAGCCATACCGTTTGCCGAGCGAAGCGGAGTGGGAATACGCCGCAAGGGCGGGCACCTCGACCCGCTTTTGGTGGGGGCGGGAGCTCGAACCCGGCAACGCCAATTGCAGGGACTGCGGCGGGCCTCAAGATCCGAAGGCTCCGATGCCGGTCGGCAGTTTCGCACGCAATGCATTCGGGGGTGCCGATTTCGGAGGCGGCGTCGCGCAGTGGGTGGCCGATTGCTGGCTGCCCAACTACCGGGATGCGCCGTTGGAGGGCTCCCCTCGGACGGCTGAGAATTGTCGCGAGAATGTCTTGAGGGGCGGCTCCTGGCGAAGCAACGCTGCCTCGGTGAGGCCAGCGAGCCGGACCCATTACGATACGGGCGTCCGTTACCCTGCACACGGATTCAGGATAGCTCGCTCGCTCTGACAGGAGGGTTCCATGGGCCGATCCGCCAGCGGCATCTTTCTCGCCTTTGCTGTAGTCAGCCTTTTCACGCTCGAAGCCTTGGCGCAGACAGCGCCGGCCCCAACACCCTCCACACCGCAACGCGCGCCATCTCCGGATGCGCGCCTTTACATCATCTATCCTTGGGACGGAGCGCAGATCCGCGGCGAATTCTGGGTGCGGTTCGGCCTACGAAATATGGGCGTGACGCAGGCCGGCAGCTCCGCTCCGAATGCCGGACATCACCACCTTCTGGTCGATGTCAGCGATGAAATTGTTCCGGACGAGCCGCTTCCGTCAGACAACAAGCATCTTCACTTCGGTGCGGGGCAGACGGAGGCGAGGCTTGAGTTGCCGCCTGGAAAACATACCCTCCAATTGGTGCTCGGCGACCCCGACCACCGGCCATTCAAACCAATGCTCATCTCGAAGAAGGTGACCATAACCGTGTTGCCAGCGGCGCCGGCGAAAACATCGAAGAAGGCCATTGGAAAGGGTGCTTAAGGTGAAGGGAGCCCACTCCTGTGCTCCGGTGGCCCCATCCGCGACCCGCACTTCTTTTCATGGTTCTGGTGGTGGGCGAACACAAACTCGAGCCCTCGGCTTCGAATTCCAGATGGCCGAGGGCCGGCACGCCGGACATGTCATTGTTCCCCTGACCGCTGCTCGCGAGCCAACAATACGCGCTTGCGCCGGACGCCCCAGCGATAGCCGGAGATCGAGCCGTCCTTCTTGATGACGCGATGGCATGGGACGATGACCGCGATCGGGTTGTTGGCGATGGCCTGTGTGAGGTCTCGCGGGTCCCGCGTGCCGAGCTTGGCTGCCAGCGCACCGTAGCTGGTCGTCTGACCCGCGAAAATCTCCCGCAGCATCGTCCAGACAGTCACTTCAAAGGGCGTTCCCCGCATGTCGAGCGGGAGATCGCAATTACGTGCGGGATCGTCGATGACGCCCGTCACTGTCTTGATCGCGTCAGCCAGCTTGTCCTGATGAGCCTGCAAATCGGCGTCCGGAAACCGATCTCGCAGCGCATCTTCCATCAGGCTGCGCGATGCGCCGAATTCCAGCGCCACGATACCCTTGTCGGACATGGCGAGGATAAAGTCGCCGAGGGAACCGTTCCCCCACGCAAAGCGGATGATTTCATGCATGTTGTTTGCCTTCGTAGCTTCCAACACGAGGAGGTAGACGGCAACAGGATCACATGCGCTCCGATCCTTGCTTTTGAATTGGAAATCGGAGTTCCGGAGCTAACGAACCCGCCCCCCGGGACGCCGAGCGCAAAATCCAACGGGCGTCCTTCATTTTCGAGTTTGAAGGCCAAAGCCGGAGTGTTGTTCCCCGTGCGCTCATACCTCGCGGAAATGGTGAGCATGCAGGCGACAGAGCCGCGCTTAAGTCACTCCGCAGCTTCACGCATGTTCCATTTCTTCTTGGACAGGTCGTGACGCGCCGCGTCGCCGACATAGTCATTATAGGTCATGTCCTTGCGGATCGGATGCTGGGCGAGCTCCAGATGGGGAGTAAGCGCGCCGTCCCTGAACACCGCGCTGCCGATGCCCGTGCCAAGCGTCAGGACCACTTCGAGAACCTCGTCCGGCGATGATTCCCAAACCCTGTACCTCGGCATCGTTGAGCAGGCGCGCGGGCTTGCCGAAATGACGGGATATCGCTGGCCAATCCGCGTTGGAGCCACGTCTCGGGTGCCACCATCCCTGTGACCGGTGGTCATCCGATCATTTGACTGAGAACGGCTCAGTCCTTCCTGAGCTTCCCGAGATTGCCCGGCAGCCCCGAAAAGGGAAGATCGTCCGGCGTGAGCAAGCTGTGGGACGGGGCCGGCCCGTGACTGTTCTCGTCCTTGTCCGCCTCATTCCAGCGGCGGATCTCAGCGGTGAGCTGACGGAACTCGGCCGCCTGCGGAGATCCTTCGGGCGCGTCGCTCAACGCGGCGGCGCGCTGTACGGCAGCCTCATATTCCTCGTGGTTTCTGAGCGTCATGTCCGGGAATCCACTTGAGAGTTGTCGCTGGCGGCATTCTCGTCGAGCAGGCCTGAGGCTGCGCGCAACAGCGTCTCCGGAGGTGCGATGTCTTCTTGAAGATGCCATTCCACGAACTCACGACTCTCTCCCGACCGTTCCGCCAAGAGAGCAACCCAATCGCGGCGCGGGAACGCTGCATTCATGCGCAGCGCAAGATCCTGGCCGGAAGCAACTGGCTCTGAGGGTCCCATGTGAGCCTCCCGTGTTTCCTGAGATGAAGGGGGCCTCGCGAACGAGCACGGCTTCGTCAACGACTTCAATGAGTTCGCGTCCATCCGTTTTGCTGCGTGAGCCCATGCGGCTGAAGCAGTCACGGGGAACGGCCTTCATGTCCCCCGCCTCTCGCGCGGGGTGACCTCAATGACCTGCCGGCGGCCATTGCGCAGCAGTCCCAAGGCGGTGGGCCGGCCGATCTTATCCTCGGCCAGCAGGCGCACGAGGTCGTCGGCGCCGGAGACACGGGTGCCGTCGACCGCCACGATGATGTCTCCTGCCCGTATGCCGGCCACATCAGCCGCGCCTCCGCCCTCCACGGAGTCGACCATGACGCCAGCCGCCTGATCCACGTCAGCCGCAACCTGGATGCGACGGGCGATCACGGCCGGGTGCGCCGCGATGCCGATCGAGGCCCGGCGGACCCGGCCGTGGCGGATGAGGCCGCCCATCACGAAGCTCGCCGTGTTCGACCCCACCGCGAAGCTGATGCCTTGCGCGCCCATGATCATGGCGCTGTTGATGCCGATGACCTCGCCCCGCGATGACACCAGCGCGCCGCCCGAATTGCCCGGATTGAGCGCAGCATCGGTCTGGATCACATCGTCGATCAGCCGGCCGTTCTTGGCGCGCAGCGAGCGGCCGAGCGCCGAGATCACGCCGACCGTCACCGTCGCCTCGAACCCGAGCGGGTTGCCGATGGCGACGGCGATCTGTCCTCGCTTCAGCAGCCCGCTGTCACCGAGACGGCCCGTCGGCAGGCTCACGGGCGGTTCGGCATGGACGAGCGCCAGATCGGTATCCGGGTCATCGCCGATCAGACGCGCATCGAAATGCCGTCCGTCTGGCATCTGCACCCCGACCCGCGCCGAGCCTTGCACGACATGGCTGTTGGTGAGAATGAGCCCGTCCGGCGACAGGATCACGCCCGAGCCGGAGCCGGAGGGGCGCCCGTGCCTGCGGACATCAAGCCTGACGACGGCCGGGCCCACCCGCTCCACCACGTCGGTGACGGCAAGCGAATAAGCATCGAGCAGCGCGCCATCGCTTGCTGGTGAGAGCGGAGGCGTGGACGAATCGAAGTCGTCCTCGTTGAGGACGAAGCGAGGTGTAACGTCGAGCATTGGTGGAACCGCCCTGCGTTGTTTGCCAGGATATGGCGACGCGGCCCCCGCCGAAGAAGGGCTGAGCCCGGCCAGGTCCCGGACACGAGGAACCATGGAGCGATACCGCGTGAATTCTTACTTTCCGCCCGGACCAGTCGAACGGAAAATCAATGCAATCTCACCAGCAGGCGGCTCCGTTCGCACGCCCAACCGGTAAGCCGCCCGCTCCCGCCCTCGCCTGCCCATATGGCTAGTGGACGAGATCCAGGTCCCGGCGCATCTCTATTCCATGCCCTTTCGCCAGCATGCATTCCGGAGGCCCCATGAGCACAGACATCCAGGATGTTTCCACGGCGCTGGAAGGAATCGTCCAGCGTCTGGCGTCGAGCCTCGTTTCGGTCATATCTCATCGCACGCAGGCATCAGGCTTCGTCTGGCGCGACGGCCTCATCGTCACGTCGAATGGCTCGCAGTCACCCCCTATCGGGATTAGCCGACACCTTCGGCTATGGGGTGCGGGCGGCCCGAGCGCGACGATACTCGCTCGGCAACGGACCAAAGGCGTGCCTGAACTTCCGACCAAAATGAGTCATGTCTGAGAACCCCCATGCGTAGGCAATCTCGCTCACCGAGCGATGGGCTTGGGCCGGATCTTCCAGCGCCTTTCGGCAGCGCTCAAGCCGCCTCTCCTGGATCAGGCGCGAGATGGAGGTATGTTCGTCAGCCAGGACGGAATTGGCATATCGCACCCTCACGCCTGCGGTCGAGGCGATCGCTGACGCGTTGAGCCGTGGATTTTGCAGACCCGCTTCTATGGCCGCGCGCACTCGCATGCGGGCGAGCAATCGTGCCGTAGAGGCATTCGGAGGCAGGTCGCCCATTGCCGTGCCGATAGACAGTGCAACGAGGTCAAGGGCCTGATTTCTGACCAGCCCCTCCGCCAGCGAATCAAGCCGCCCCACATAATTGGGCACCGCGGCAAGAAATTCCCCGGTCAAACCGACCGTCGGCTCCGTTGAGCGGAGATTGTACGCAACGATGGACCGCATCGAACCGATGCGCCCCTCGAGTTCGCGTCGCGGCGCCTTGACGACCAGCAGGTGCGAGTTGGGCGAGAATTCCGCGACATAGGGCGAGCGCGGATCGAGAAGCGTGATGTCCCCTGGTTCCAGCAAGACCTGACGACCTTCCTGCTCCACAATCAAGCGGCCCGCGCCCTGTCTACAGATCAGAACCTCTTCAGGATCCGCCTGCGCTGCATGGCCGGCATTATGGGCGACGGTCATCGCAGCATTGCTGAATTCCACGAGCTTGAAGTCAGCAAGCTCGCCCGCTCGCAGTTCGGCGTGAAATCTCGGCCGGCAACTGGGACTTGAATCGTGATTGGTCACGTTCTGGCATGCAACGCTGTGCCAGTAGTCAAAGCGATCGCGACCGGGGACGTCCGTCGTCGAGAAGACCAGCTTCATTCGTATCTCCCGGCAATGCCGAATTGCCGATCATCAGTGCCTGCCAAGCCGATTGCCCGGAACCTCTCGCGGCTAAGGTCCAGAGCGAACGATCCGGCGAGAACAGGTCCGCATGAGCCATTCACCGCTAATCTACTTCGGCAAACTCATTCGATTAACGAAGTGCCGAGCCCCTCGTCCAACCAAAAGATCCCCTGGGCGGTGGTCAGGAGCGTGATTGATCTGTCGCCGGATGGCGTCCTCGTCAGCGATCTGGGGGATAAGGACTGCGGGTTGACCTATGTCAATCGGGCATTCGAGCGCATCACCGGCTACTCCAGCAGCGAAGCGATTGGAAAGAACTGCCGCTACCTACAGGGCGGCGATCGCCTACAGCCCGAGATCCGGGACATCCGCCGGGCAATCGAACGTCGTCGCAGCATTTGCGTGACTCTTCGCAACTACCACAAGGACGGTACGCCGTTCTGGAATGAGTTGAGGCTCGAACCGATCAGTGCCGCAAACGGCCAGCCGACACATTATCTCGGCCTGATGCGTGATGTGACAACGCGCAAGCGAGCCCTGGACAAGATCGAGCGCAGCGCGCGCTTCGATCTGCTGACCGGATCGCTGAACCGCAATGCTTTCGCCGAGGAGGTGGCAGGCCTCGCTGCCACGGGCAAAGGTCCTGTGCTGATCGCAAAGCTGGATGTCGCGGGCTTTCATGACATCAACTCCGGCTATGGCTTCGACGTCGGCGATCAGGTTCTCGTCCAAATCGCCGAACGCATAGGCAGCGCCGGCATCGGCGTCGTGGGACGCATCGACTCGAATGAATTTGCGCTGGTAAAGCCGCTCGTGAGCTCCGATGAAGGCCCTGAAATCATCAAGAGGGTGATCTCTGCATTGTCGGCCACCTTCGTCGTTTCCGGAGCGACGATCACCATTCGGTTTGCCACCGGCTTCGTGGTCGCCGAGGCCGGCTTCGACACGAGGTTGGTGCTCGGTCGGGCCGGAGCCGCCCTCCGGCGCTCGAAATCCTCTCCATCCCGCGAGGCGTGCGAGTTCAGGGCCGAGGACGAAATTCAGAGTCGCAACCGCATTCGCCTGACGAACGAAATGCAAAAGGCGCTGGCGAACGACGAGTTCGGATTTCAGTATCAGCCCAAGGTTGATCTTTGCACAGGTGCGGTCGTTGGCGCAGAAGCCTTGCTGCGCTGGCGGCACGGATTGTTCGGCACGCAGTTGCCTGGCCGCTTCATCAACCATGCCGAGGACACCGGCCTGATCCTTGAGATCAGCGCCCGAGGCCTGGGTGACGTGGCGGCGCTTGCCGCGCAGATGAACGAGCGCCGTGCCGAAAAGCTCCATTTTTCAGTCAATGTCTCCCCGGTCGAGTTCAAGTTGCGCGACATGCCAACCTTCGTCGCTGAGATCATCGCGGCCAGTGGCATCGACCCTAGCTGGCTCACCCTGGAGCTGACCGAAGATCAGATGACGGAAAATTCCCCAGCCATGATCACGGTCATGAAGCGCCTACGCGAGCTTGGCGTCGGCCTGTCGATCGATGATTTCGGGACTGGTTACGCGAATTTGCGGTATCTGGAGGACTTCCCGATCACGGAGCTTAAGATCGATCGCAGCTTTGTTCAGGGCCTGGATCAGAGCCGGTCCAAAACCATCATTGTCGAGGCTATCGTTCGTCTCTCGCAGGAACTTGGCTTCAAGATCGTCGCCGAAGGAATCGAGACCCAGGAGGAGCGTATTCGGCTGAGGGACATGGGCTGTGAACTGGGACAGGGGTACCTGTTCGGCAGGCCGATGGATTCCGAAGAATTCGCGAAAATCGTTGGAAGTGAAGAGGATTAAGCGCCATTTCGGACGAAAGATTGCCGCACAGAACGCTTAGGACCACATTCACCGAACATCCTCAGTGAGTGATCGGCGAATGGCGCTCCCACCCAGACCATAAGCATTGCGATCGCTCCGCGATTGCCGCTGCCGCGCGAACGTTCAGCTCAGAAACTTGTTCCAAGTTCAGGGCAGCGTACCGATGATAGCGTCAGGCCGGCGCGGCGAAGGCCAAAGCCAAAATGATGGAGTGACTGGCTAAATTGCCGAGTGAGGCCGGGCCATGACCGCGCGCCTCACTCCTTGTTCGGTTGGCAGGCCTACCCTGCCGAACCCTACTTGGGCTCGATGATAAACGGACTAGTCGAGTGTGTCGGCTTTCGTGTTTCCAGATGCGCCAGCAGCACCATTGGCCTTCTTCCCAGCCTTGGCTCCAGCACTGCCATTCCCGCTGACGCCTGCCTTGGTGCGTGGGGCCACGACCTCAGCATCGACGCCGGCATTTCCGCTGGCCGACGTCGCGGGACCGCCGATTGTGCCTTTTGTCTTGCCGCGAGTCTGGGTATCGACCGAGAGGCCCTGCGCCAGTGCAGGCCCCGCAAGTGCGGCAGACATCGCAAGTACAGTCACGGACAGTTTCACGCCATTCATAGGCTTCTCCTAGTCTGATTGCGCGACGGTATCGGGCAATCTCAAACGCCACTCGCCTCGAACAATTGGACCGCCGCGCTAGGTCGGAACGAGCGACGCAGACCCATGCAAACGGCGCAGCATGAACATTCTTCGGAGTTTCTGAGGTGATTTCGCGAGTCTTGTGCCGTATTGCGGCCCCGCATGTGGCAATCATGAATGCGTAGCCCGCAAGAGGGCCGGCGCTTCAGATTGTCACCGTTCGGATAGTCCCTTTCCGAAATGGCTATGCGGCTCGCGACGCCGCATAGCCAGGATGCGCGCCATACGGCGGTCAGCTCGCCCGTTTCGCAACGATGGTCAGCTCGCCGTCTTCATCGAGCTGGGCAACGACCACGTCCCGTGAAGTGAAGCCCTTCGCCGCAAGCGCCGATTTCAGCTCCGGCTCATTCTCTATAGCCGCTTGCATTTTCTGGATCTCGTCTGCCGAACGGTTGGTCACGACCTGATTCACCTGCACTTGGGCCGCAGCCGGGAGTGCATCGAGATCGACGACGCTCACCGTCTTGATAGTTGCACCGTCCCGCTGCGGTGATGTGGTTGGAGGCGTGGATTGTGACAGACCCTGCGCATTCGCGCTCCCTGCCAGAATGAATGTAGCGCCGACCATAGCTGTTATGAACTTTCGCATCGGATTTCTTTCCATGAGCGGTGGATAGTCGAATAATTCCACAATGCGAATGCGGTCAGAGACTGAAGCTGATCTGATAATTTAGCGACCATATGGTGGCAGATTTGCGATTCTAGGAACTATCTATCCTTCAAGGCAGGCCTCTAGCCGTGTTGATGCCAAGAACTCGTCCGATGCCTCGCGCGGCTTCGGCGAGGAGGGCAACGAATGCCCGGCGTGGTCGGGTCCAGTCCGCGGAGGGTCGATGTCGATCCTTAGGACAGCTACGCCGCGTGGGTCCGCCTTCGAGCGGCGAGCCAGAGTCAGCTCCTGGAGCTCCTTGCGCATGACCGAATGGCGCGAGGCAACGCAGCAACTACGTTGGTAGGATGACCAAGTGAAATTCGGCGACTTCGGTAAGACGTCCGCCGCGACGGGAACCTTCTCCTCAACCGGTTGTTGGTATTGATCTGTTCGCTATGAGCGGACTTACGAGGCGGCTGTTCGCGCGTCAGCAGAATGGACACGATCCTCATCAAGATCTTCGCCACGGCGCTTACGTTCAGCCAGGTTACTACCCGGCCGGATGCGGTGAAGACCGAGTTCGACACCGTGAGCGGCCGCGCCGAGGTGGCGCAGCTCCTGAATGCCGGCTGCGTCCACATGCGCAAGGCTTTTGACATCGAGGACATCAACCTCGACGATTTGATCGCCACCGCGACGGATGACAAGGAGGACCTGAGCGCGGAGATCAAGGCGCTCAAGGGCTTGAAACTGGCCGACCTGCACGGGGCCTATCGGCAGTTCTGCAAGCTCGAGAACGTGGAGAACTCGTCCGTCGATCTCGGTCAGGTCATCACCTTCTACAACGACTCGGTCAAGGACCTGCCCGACGTTGCGCAACTCAAGCATCTTCAGCCGGGCATGAGCGTGATCCTCGGCAGCAAGGGCGAGCGCTTTGCGGAGGTTTACACGCCGAACAACCGCCGTCTCCCGGTGCCGCTCGTCGAGATCCCGGACGTAGTCCGCAACGCCTTCATCGCCGCCGAAGACAAGCGCTTCTATCAGCACGCAGGCATCGATGAGCGCGGGCTGGTGCGCGCGTTCATCGGAAATTTGGCGCAGCCGGGACGGCCGCAGGGCGGCTCGACCATTACGCAGCAGGTCGCCAAGAACCTGCTTGTCGGGAACGACGTCACCTACGAAAGAAAATTGCGCGAGATGATCGTCGCCTCCCGCATGGAGCGCGCCCTGACCAAGGCGGAGATTCTCGAGCTCTATCTCAACTCGATCTATCTCGGTCGCGGAGCATGGGGTATCGAATTGGCTGCGCAGAGCTATTTCGGTAAACCGGCGAAGGCGCTATCCGCAGTCGAGGGTGCGCTGATCGCCGGGCTCGCCAAGGGACCGAACGCCTTCAATCCCGATCGTCACCCCGCGCGTGCTCACGCGCGCATGGCTTACGTGCTAGGGCGCATGCACGAGGACGGCATGATCGACGCCGCCACGGCGCAGGCGGACTTGCCGCAACTTGTCGCATACAAGCCGATGCGGCGGGACCTGGGGTTCCACTTTGTCGACTACGTCGCCCGGGAGGCAAAGGCGGCCGCCAAGCTCGATACGCTCACACAGTCGTCCTACACGGTGCGCGCGACCATCAATCCGGCCTTGCAGCGTGTCACGGAGTCAGTGTTGCAGGAAGGCCTCGCGCGGTACGAGTTGAGCACCGTTCGTTCCAAATTCACGGGACCCGAGGCGAACATCTCCGAAGCCGTCCGTCTTGTCGCGGCGGATCCGACGCTCGTGGAGCCGGCCTGGCTCGCGACGCTGAAGACGACAAGACTGCCGCTCTACGATGTTCACTGGGAATCGGCGGTCGTGCTGGACAATACGTACGGCAAACGCGGCAACGCGATCACGATCGGCCTGATCGACGGACGCATCCTGCCGCTGAACACCTGGAGCGCCGCGATTCGGCGCAATCTCAAACCGTACGACGTCGTCTACGTGCAGGTGCCCGACGCCAGAGGCAAGCAAACGGCACGGGCCGATCTCCGCGTTCGGCCGGGTGTGCAGGGGGCGGTGCTCGTGCTTGAGAATCAGACCGGCCGTATTCTCGCGATGGCCGGCGGCTTTTCCTATCCGGCAAGTCAGCTCAACCGTGTCGTTCAGAGCGCGCGGCAACCCGGCTCGACCGTGAAGCCCCTGACCTATCTTGCCGCTCTGCAAAAAGGCTTGCAACCCAATACGCTGGTGATGGACGCACCCATCACGCTGGCGCCGATTGGCGCAACGGCCGACGCGCGCCAGCGCGGTTTCTGGTCGCCGAAGAACTACGATGGCGGCGCTTTGGGCGCCATCACGCTGCGCGGCGCGCTGGAAAATTCCCGCAATCTCGCTACCGTGCAACTGCTCGCCACCGGCCTCGCCGACAGCGCCGAGCACGGCCTCGACCGCGTCTGCGAGCTTGCAATGGAAGCGCAGCTCTACAAGGACTGCATGCGCTACTATCCGTTCGTGCTTGGTGCCCAGGCCGTACGGCTTATTGATCTTGCTGCGTTCTATGCGGCAATCGCCAATGAAGGCGCCCTGCCCCGTCCATATGCTATCGAAAGCATCGAACAGGGCGGCCGCCCGATCTACCGGCACGATTCGAATGCCCCGACCTGGATCGGCTCCGCCGATCGAGCCTCGTTCTACCAGTTGAAATCGATGTTGCAGGGCGTCCTCGCACGTGGAACTGCGCGCGTAGTGAAGCATCTCTCACCCTATGTCGGCGGCAAGACCGGGACCACCGACGACACGGCCGATGCTTGGTTCGTCGGCTTCAGCAACGACATAACTATCGCCATCTGGGTGGGCTACGACAACGGCGACGGCGAACGCCGCACGCTCGGGCGGGGTCAGACCGGGGGCAAAGTGGCGCTGCCGATATTCGAGCCGATCATGCAGGCGGCCTGGGAGGTGCAGGCCCCCAAGACGGCGTTGCGGGGACCATCGCGCGACGCCATGCGTCAGCTCGCTACCTTTGCGATCGACCCTTACACTGGTGATCCGGCGCCGGCCGGCTCCAAGCACGCTTTCACCGAGTATCTCAGGAGAGACGCGTCAGGCAGAATCGGTGACACGCAATTCCAGATCGTCTCCCGCGCAGAGAGCTACGCCCGACATCGCAGCGACGACGGCGAAGACCATGAGCCATTCGAGCAATGGTCCCCCGACAGGCCTCGCTACGGCGACAACCGCCCGTTCCCGATCGCGCCTTGGCGTCTTGTTCCACGCGAAAATCCCCCTTGGGGCGGATATTTCGATGACGATGACCGGCTTCCGCGACCGCCGCGACGCGTTGACCCCGACTATTTCTGGCGGCGGCTCCAGTGAGCATTGCCATGAGAACCAGCCGCACCGCTCTTCTCCTTACCGCCTGGCTGGTCGCGCACACGGGCGCGGACGCGCAGGAGTTATGGCTGGAAGATGTACCGGCCGTCGCCGGCGTTCCAATTGCTCATATCAAGCCGCGCAGCGTTATCTTTGCCGACCAGGGCGACGCCAAGCTCGCCGATCCCTCGACCGGTCTCATTGCCTTCGAAGCGTGGGCGCGCGCGCGCCCGGTTCAGCAGCGCTTCCTCTCGCTTTTCCCGACCTTCCTCGAGCCCACCGGCAACGAGCAGGCAAAACTCAGGCTTTCGATTTACCTGGCGGAAGCCCGCTTTCGACTAACGAGACCGGCGGCGGCGCTGGATCTGTCGCGCTATGCCAATATCGCGTTCCTCGAGCGTGTCGATCCGGCGGTCAAGCACCAGCCGATCGCGGCAGCCGACGCCATTCCCAATAAAGCCGCGGGCGCCGCACGCAGCCGCCCGCCCGATCGCCGCTGGTGCGAGGAGGCTACGGCGACCTGCACACAGTCTCGCTATGTGTTCGAAGGAAAAATCCCGGCTGGCATTCAGCTCGCCAACAAGCTGCGCGAGGAGAGCAAGAAACCCATTCCGGATTTCGTCGAGTTCCAGAGCGAGATCAGGATCCTCGCCGGACCGGACCTCGCCGAACTGCCGAGCCTAACCGGGCTCGATTCGCAGGTTACCAGTGCCCTCGAGCAAAACATCTTTTGGGCCAACCAGGTCATGCAGTTCGGCAAGCTTCTCGCCGTGGTGCAACAGCATCCAACCGAGCCGAACGCCGCCATTGCGACGGTCTACATCGTGGTCGCGGTCAGGAACGACGTGCTGAACAAGCAAAGGGAATACAGCAAGACACCGGTCCTTCGGAACCTCGTGCCCGGCCAACTGCTCATGGGCAACAGCTCCTTCAACAGCGGCAACTCGCTGAGCGCCGGTCTGCCGAAATACGCAAGAACCCGTATCAAGGCGATCGCCGACATGCTGGATCGGGAATGAGCGGTTGAGCCACCGATACATGCCACCACTGCTGGATCCGCGGCTTATTGGTCCTCGTCCAATTTCTTGTTCAGCTCAGGATCGAGCTTGTTTCGATCGACCGACTGATAGAACGCCACAGGTCTGCATCGCCCCTCGACATCCGCCAGGACAATGGCCGTCCACGGACCCGTGGTTTCGCCCGAACTGTCGCGCGAGTCGGGGCGGGCGTCCGGCATGACCTTGCGCGGAACGATCACATACCACGCGCGATTATCCGCTGCGGCCTTTGCCGCTGCCGCATACTCGTCCAGGATTGCGCGCAGACTCTTGCGCATTTCTTCTTCAGTTTCCCCGCGCAGGTATTTTCGGGCGGATTTTCCGGCCTCTCCGTACTCATGGTGAATGTTCAACTGGAGTCGCGCGTCATCCACTTCGATCTTCGTGGCCAGGATCACCGCTCCGCCCTCGCGAAGATAGTCCCGAACCCGCACGTCGCAGGCCAGAAATCTATCTGCGGGAGGTTGCGCGGCGGTCGCTGCGGGAGGGACGGCGGTAAGAGGCCGGGTCTTCCTTCTTCGGGCGGCATCCGCAGGCGTCGCCGCCACGGCGACGCTCAGAACCGCCCCGATAAGCACAACCGGAAGAACGGCTTTCATGATTGTGCTGCCCATGCCCGTGTTGGGCATAAACGCGCTCGGCATGCCCCTGGTTCCACGGCCTGAGCAAGCAGAAATGACTACGAGATCCTAAGGTATCAGCGCCGGGATGACCCAGGACAACCGTCGTTAGAGCGTGAGCAACTCGCGGGCAGCATTTGAGGATTATGAGGACGAATTCGAGTTCATCCGACGGGTGCCCCATCCGCGGAGTGGCTCGCGGCCACGGCCCCGCCTCATGGGCCAGCGTCGCCCTGTTCTCTTCCCGTCGAGGGAACGTCACAAATGCCGATATCGACGGCCGAGCGCGGCAAGAGGCCTAGGTGATATAGGCATCGTGGGAACCGCAGCCGCCGTCGGCCAGGCGATCTTTCACGCGATTAGGCAAATGTGTACGCAGCCTGCCGATCACGATCGACAAGCTCATGGCCGAGTGAGGGTCCGGGTCTTCTTGGAATGTGCTTGGCGCCGCCTCGGCATCCTGATTGTGGCGCCCGGTTGTAGGCCGCAGTTTCCAGCAGCAGTGCGCCACTCAAGATGATGCCTATCTCACGGTTCCGTCTTGCGGGGCACCGTCTGCCGAAGTTGAGAGGGGGGAACTGGCGTTAGCCACTGGCTACTGAGCGTCAGCTTCGCTGCAAAAATGGGGGTTCCATCGGCGTAGCGGATTCTCATATCCACTCTCAGGTCGTCACTGGCCTGGATATGCTCGGCGATAATGTCGCCGAGACTTGAAAGCGCCGAAAGACGCGCGGCGACGTGATCTTCAAGGTCTATTCCTTCGTCGTCTACGACCAGTTCGGTGTTGATCTCGATGTCGAAAAAATACTGGGCCATGCATTCTCATCCGTGACGACGTCGCCAAGTTCCCGATCCCATCGGCACATACATTCGTGGCCTTGCGCCCACCGCTGAGAAGGTGATCGATCGAGATAGCGGCGCGGGGTGGCAGGCTGTTGGTGCAAACTCCTAGACCACCAGCCGCATGCAAAATTGCTGAAGGAGGCCCCGTCATTGCTGATGGGGGCTCCTGGTCAGTTAAATCGAGGGCCGCACATACGGCGGAGCTTCGGGATCGAACTGTGTCCAGCCCTCCCTCTCATAGGCAGCGCGCCGGTCGATTGTGTTGATGGGTGTCGCGCCGTCCATGATTGCCACGACCGTAGGTGCCTGTTCGTCGGTTGCCCGCACAGCCACAACGCTGCCGCCTCGCCTCACCGCCTCTGCGTAGTAGTGGGCGTCCTTTTCATTGACGCCCGAACTCGTCAGGGCGCCCACAAGCCCCCCGGCGACGGCGCCGGTCGCGGCTCCCGCGGCGGTAGCAGCAAGCCAGCCAGCGGCCACCACAGGGCCGATGCCGGGGATCGCAATCAGGCCGAGGCCCGCCAGCAATCCGGCGGCACCGCCGATCAAGCCGCCGACTCCAGCCCCCTCGCCCGTGTGGCTTTCATCGACATCGGCGTGGCGGCCGACAAGGCTGATATCGGAATCCGCGACGCCAGCGTCCTTCAGCTTTCGCACCACGGACTCAGCCTGCTGATAGGTATCGTACGAACGCGTGATTGTCTGGGTCATCTGCGAGATCCTCAGTTGCGCGTAATGTTGCCGCGGTAATCAACGCTCACGTTGACCGGCTGGCCATCGTGCGTCGCCCTGCCCTTCCAAACGCCGTTGTCGTCCTTCTTCAGTTCGGACACTGCGGTGTAGCCGTTGGCCTCGAGGCGGCTCTTCGCCTGGCCTTCGGTGAAGCTATTGGCACCGGGCAGCGGCGCATTCGCATCGGCGGGCGCATTTGGGGAAGGAGTAGGTGCGGTCGTCGACGTCTGCGCCTGAGCAGCCAGGACCGTCGCCCCGTAGAACGCAGCGGCGATGATCATTCGTTTCATCGGTATCTCCCTGAAACAGTTGCCATATATGCACAATCAAACCGCGCGCTCGGGCACTTGTTCCAGGGACGTCGACAGGTGCTGGCCTCCGGGCCGCGGAGGGCATGACGTCGGCGCGCGAAGCTTGGATTCCGCGGCCAGGTGCGCCACTTAGGCTCGGCAGCGAGTTCAGTGAGGCGCAAACCGAGCGCCTCGTCGACGAGAAGGCTTCCGCCGAGCTGGCATGACGGCCTTGCCGCCTCAAGATCGATGAGGAAATCGTGCCGACGATCGCGTCGTTCGGCGCGTGATCGCAACTAGTTTGGGAGGCCGATCAATCGAGCGTACTCGCACTCAGCCGCGCCGTAGGCTTTACCCGCAAAGTCTTCGAGGCCTGCACGATCTCGGAGGCTTCGCATGGAACACCTTAGACAGATGAATCCGCCTGCATGACGGCGAGGCTATGCCACTTCAAATCGTGTCTGCCCGGGGCAGGATTTGCTCCTAAGGGTAGAATTGGCCCGATCTGAATTCTCCGGCGGGCCAGCCTCACGGGAAGAGTTCTCGGTACTCTCTGGCGGCTTGAGCAGGTTGCTGCTCGCGGCGCGCCGGGGGCGGGTCCTATCGCGATTGCGCGGAACCTCGGCTTTCCAAATACGTTTCCCAGAAGGACTGCCCATGACCCCTGACTTGGCCCGCGAGGACGTCGCGGGCCTTTTTTGTTCCTCTATTGTCATTTGATGGAACAGCGAGAGGGATCTTCTACTTTTATCTGAGAGCCCGTACCCTGGGGCGCTGCCCTCGCCGGGGAGCAGGCGGATGGACCGTTCCGAAGTCTCAGAGACGTGGATTTACTACGTCGTAATCCCGATCGGGGATAGCCAGTTGCTATCTCGACTTCATGTAATGGATAGCTGGCTGAGCGAGTGGCAAATCCCTTACGAGGTCCTTTCTTCATTTGATTATTCCGCCCTACTGATCCGGTTTCCAACCGAACTCTTCGCGCATGCGTTCATCGCTGCGGACGATGCAGGGGGCACGAGTTTTCCTACCAGCCAACAATAAACACCATCCCTCACGGTTTCTCAGGGAAGGAGAGCCAGCAGAGCCAGCAACTTCACCAACTCCGCCTGACGCCGAGTACTGGTCTTGGCGAAGACCGAGGCCAGTTGCGAGCGAATGGTAGTTCGGCTGACGTTGCAGCTTCGGGCGACATCGGTGGGCTGATCGCCGCGCGCCAATTGAAGCGCAATTCGGGTCTCGGCCAAGGTGAGCCCGAACATGCGCTGAAGCATGTAAGGATTGGGTTGCAGGTGAGCCTCAAGATCGACCAGCATCACCACGCTGATACCGGGTGTAACAGCATCTGCGGGCTGAGCCTGGTTTAATATGAACGGCGCATCGTCCTTGTTCCCGATGACGATCCAGCTCATCGACCCGAGGGCCGGTCGGTTCGGCGCCCGCGCGATCAATCGCTTGAACGCGCCCATGAGTTCCGTGAGACTCTGAACTGAGCCCGTCTCGCCGCCGAGGATCAATCGGGCCGTGGGATTTGCCTCGATGATGTGCCGGTGTTCCTCTATGGCGAGGTAACCACAACCGAGGCGGTCGAGCATGCTCAAGGGCACAACGCAGTGACCCCTGTGGTGCGATGTTGCGCCCTCCTGTTGATCGAGTGCTGCTGCGCTCCAGGTTTCAGCCTTCCTTGTGATCATCGATTTAGCCCAGCCTCGTATTGTCTGTGGCAGCCCCCAATTTTCCGACGCTCTGCGAGATAAAACTCATGCGACGCCCCCCTGTTCCCTTGTTCGGTTTCCATTGCGAGCGCCGCCACGCCGTCATTAAACCGTTATAGACGCCCCCAAAATTCGGGAGTGAGCAATATGTTCCCTCGGCCGCGTGCGTCGCTGGGGTTTGCCCATTTTCCCTCCGGTGCTAGCATTCGCGGAGTCACGCCCGCCCCCGGAGGCGGGGCACTGAACGGGCGGGTTTGCAGGTGCGGTCACCGAGGCGCCCTTCGATGGCTCCTGCGCGTCCTGGCTTCGTTCGGGACTGGACATCACGCGCATCTTTGCTCAGACGACGAGGGCGGGCAGGCAGCGACGACAGAGGCTTGGCAATGTGATGAGTGCATTCCCGGCTGAAGGCTCCCGAGTGTGGAAATACGAGATCCTCATCCCCATCGGTGGGCCAGGTTTTCTATCTCGCCTTGACGAAATTGATGCGTGGCTCACTGAAGGGGATGTCGCCCATCAGGTGAAGATTATTGTTGGCTCCGGAATCGTGATCCGTTTCACAGACGAGGACTTCGCCCGGGCTTTTGCTGAGGCTTTTGCCTTGGACCCGCGCAAGCTTCGCGATGTGACGCAATCGACGGACGCGTGCCGCTGCTATCCTGACGTGGAAGATCACTGAACGGGGTCTATGCTGCTCCTCACGCCGCGAGCAGCTTGTCGACGGTGATTGGCAGGCTGCGGATGCGTTTGCCGGTCGCGTGATGAATGGCGTTGGCGATGGCCGCCGCCGTGCCGACGACGCCGATCTCGCCCAGCCCCTTCACGCCGATCGGATTGATCAGGTCGTCATGCTCCTCGACAAAGAGGACCTCGATCCCGCCGATGTCGGCATTGGCTGGTACATGATACTCGCCAAGGTTCCTGTTCATGAACCGGCCGAAGCGATGGTCGGTCAGCGTCTCCTCGTGCAGGGCCATGCCGATGCCCCAGACCACGCCGCCGATGATCTGGCTGCGCGCCGTCTTGGGGTTGAGAATGCGCCCGGCGGCGATGGCGCTCACCACCCGGGTGACGCGCACGATATTGAGCTGCTCGTCGACATGGACCTCGGCGAAGACGGCCGAATGCGTGTAGGAGGCGCGGCGCAGCGGCGCGATCAGACCGGGGCTGGCGGTTTCCTCTGCCTCGATCCGCTCGACCTGCGCGGCACTCAGGGCATCGACGATAGAGACGGCGCTTGATTGCTCCTGGCGCAACCGAACGAACCCGCCATTGAAGACGACGTCATCGATCCTGGCGCCGGACAGTGGCGATCCTTCGATGGACTTTGCGTGTTTCAGCAGGGTCTCGCACAGGCTTCGGCAGGCTACCGTTACCGCGCTCCCAGAGGAGGCCGCCGTCCAGGAGCCACCCTGGATCGGGGCTGGTGGAAGCGATGAATCGCCGAGCTTCACAGTGACGGCCTCGAGATCGAGCCCGAGTGCATCGGCCCCGATCTGGCTGAGGATCGTGTAGGTGCCCGTTCCGATATCGGATGCGGCGCAGGCGATCTCAAGCCTGCCGTCGCGCGTCAGCGTCGCGCGGGCGGAGGATTTCATCATCATCGCTTCCCAGACGCCGCTGGCCATGCCCCAGCCCACCAACTCCTTGCCACTTCGCATCGAGCGCGGCGCCGGCGTGCGCCTGTGCCAGCCGAAGCAAGCGGCGCCTTCGGCATAGCAGGCGCGCAGTTCCTTGGAGGTCAGCGGCTTGTCGTCGTTCTCGTCCCGTGTGGTGTAGTTCCTGAGCCTGAGCTCGATCGGGTCGATGCCAGCGGCACAGGACAATTCGTCCATGGCACTTTCCAGCGCGAACAGGCCTGTCGGCGCACCGGGCGCCCGCATGTCGCCGGGCGTAGGAATGTCCAGCTTGGCGAGTTCGTAGCCGAGCTTCGTCGTCCCGCTGTGGTAGAGCATGCCCGACCAGTTGACGACGTTCTCCTGATAGTCCTCGTAGGCTGAGGTCGCGGCGACCGCATGATGCCGTAGCGCGCGAATATGCCCCTCGGCATCGGCGCCGATCGCAACAGAATTGATCGTCTGCGGACGATGCGCATGGCTGAACATCTGGGCGCGGGTCATCTCGACGCGCACGGAGCGCTCAAGTGCCAGCGAAGCCATCACCGCGAGGAACAATTGGTGGTGCGGCCGCAGCGCGGAGCCAAAGGCGCCACCGACGAAGGGAGAAACGACGCGGACATCCTCGGTTGCCAGGCCGAAGACCGACGTAACATAGCCTTGCGTGTTGAGCGCGCCCTGCGTCTTGTCGTGGACGGTGATCTTCCCGTCGCCCTCCCAGACCACCGTCGTCCCGTGCAGTTCCATCGGATTATGGTGCTCGGTCGGGACGCGGTACTCGGCGCTGACCTTGATCGGGGCGTCTGCGAAGGCAGTTTCCGCGTCGCCTTTCGGATCGGGCGGCCGCGCGATGCCTGCGCGCTTCTTCGGCGGCTCATAACTGTCCCGGCGGGCGCGCTCGAGATCGGTTTCGTGCGGTTCTCGTTCATAGGACACGCCGACTAGGGAGGCTGCGTCACGGGCGGCCTCGAAGCTCGACGCGACGACCAAGGCTATCGGCTGGTCGCTGTGCTGGATGGTGGCGTCGTGGAGCGGGCGGAGCGGCTTGCCGGGCGGGGCGACCTGGTCCCGGTAGCTGCTGTCGAACCAGGCGGTGTGAGCGCGGTTCTCATGGGTGAAGATCGTCACCACACCCGGCACGGCAAGCGCTGCCGTGAGATCGAAATCGCGGATCTTGCCGCGCGGAATCGCGCTGCCGACGATGCAGCCATGAAGCAGGTCCGGAGCAACGAACTCGGCTGCATAGGTCGCGCGGCCGGTGACCTTGGCTACGCCGTCGACCCGGCTCCGCGGCGAGCCGACATGGGGATCGTTGCTGATCATGGCCGTGCTCCCTCAGGCGATGCGCTTGTCGGATTGCGATTGCGGCGTCCCGGCTGCGGCTTGGGTCAGTGCGCGAATGATGGCGCGGCGCGCGAGCTCGATCTTGAAGGCATTGTGCTCGCGGCCCTGTGCTCCTTCCAGCAGAACGTCCGCCGCCGCGGCGAAGCTCGCATCGTCGGGCTTACGGCCAATCAGCACCTCTTCTGCCTGCGGCCGACGCCAAGGCTTGTGAGCAACGCCGCCAAGTGCCAGCCGCGCATCGCGGATCGCACCGCCACTGCCCATTTCCAGACAGGCCGCGACGGAAACCAACGCGAAGGCATAAGAGAGCCGGTCGCGCAGCTTGAGATAGCTGTGGTGCTCGGCAAAACGTTGCGCCTCGGCGGGCAACTCGATGCCGGTGACGATCTCGCCCGCGCCGAGCGTCGTGTCGCGATCCGGTGAACCGTTCGGCAGCCGATGATAATCCGCCATCGCGATCGTCCGGGTGCCCTGCGGCCCGGCGACATGGACGCTCGCCGAGAGTGCGGCAAGCGCGACGCACATGTCGGAGGGATGGGTTGCGATGCAGTCGGTGCTCGCGCCGAGAATGGCATGATTGCGGTTCACGCCCTTGATCGCCGGGCAGCCGCTGCCAGGTTCGCGCTTGTTGCAGGGCAATGCGGCATCGTAAAAATAATGGCAGCGGGTGCGCTGGTTGAGATTGCCGCCGGCCGTCGCGGCGTTGCGAAGTTGTGGGGTCGCGCCCGCCAAGATCGCGCTTGACAGCAGCGGGAAAGTCCGGGCAACCAACGGGTGATAGGCGATCGTCGTATTAGAGACGAGCGCCCCCACCAGGATGCCGCCGTCCGCGGTCTCGGCGATCGTATCGAGATCCCCGAGGCGGGTGATGTCGATCAGGCGGTCCGGCTGCTCAACATCATATTTCATCAGATCGAGCAGGTTTGTGCCGCCGGCAATCAGTCGGGCGCCGGGGTCGGCTGCCAGCGCGCCGAGCGCGCCTTCGAGGCTCTCGGCCCGGAGATAAGAGAAGCGGTTCATTCTGCGGCCTCCCGCACGTGCCCTGTCTGCTGGGCGATGACGTCCTCGATGGCGTCGACGATGTTCGGATAGGCGCCACAGCGGCAGATATTCCCGCTCATCAGCTCGCGGATCTCGTCGCGGCTATGGGCGCGGCCTTCGGCGACGAGCGCCACGGCCGAGCAGATCTGTCCCGGCGTGCAATAGCCGCACTGGAATGCATCGCGCTCGATGAAGGCGCGCTGCATGGGATGCAACGCGCCATCCTCCGCCAGGCCCTCGATCGTGGTGATATCGCTGCCGTCCAGCATCACCGCGAGTTTCAGGCAGGAATTCATGCGCTCGCCATCGATCAGCACCGTGCACGCGCCGCATTGACCGTGATCGCAGCCCTTCTTGGTCCCGGTCAGTGCGAGATGGTTGCGCAAGAGATCGAGCAAGGTCGTTGCGGCATCGACCTCGATGTGAACGGGCCTGCCATTCAGGCCGAGGGTGATCTCGATTTGTTCGTCGGGAGCGAGCGTGCGGAGTGTCACGGCGATCTCCTTGGGCGCATGGTTCCGGGCGTGGTTCTGGGTGGCGCGGGCGCGCAGGTTCATCTCGACGACAACGGCTTGTGAGCACGATGTGTTCCTTCGAACAGGAACGGTTTGATCAAGCCCTAAGTTCGGCTGCTGCTTCGGGGCGGACCGTGCACCTGACCAACCCTTATGAGGCCTGCGCGCGGCGACCGAAGCGTCATGGGGCAAGGCAGGAAGCAGGCTGGAACCAACCGGCCGGCGCGTTGCAGCCTCGACCGCACTCGAAACGGGAGCTCAAACCATGATGTTCGTAGATCAGATCCGGGAAGGCCTCGAAGTCGTCGGCTCGGACCGCGGCCATGTCGGCACCATCGATGGGCTGGCGGGACAATTGCTCAAATTGAAGAAGAACGATTCCGCATCGGGTGGGACGCACCACTACCTCGATCTCGGGCTCGTCTCCGGCGTCGAGGGAAACACGATCACGGTGCTCGTACCTGCTGCTGAGGCGATGGAGCGATGGTCCGCAGAGAGCGACTAGCTCTGCTGACTGTGCAGGAACTCGATGGCTGCCAAACTGGCAGCCATCTCTCAGAGAAATTGAACTGGCTTACTCGGCCGGACGCCCGGGATACGTCCGACAACGGGGTTTGCCATTAGTGTTCACCGCCTGACGAGTTCGATCTCGCCCGGCTTCCAGGTCTTGTTGAACCACGGCTCCAGCGGGCCGTAGAGGCGAAGAATCATGAACCAGCCCTTGCCCGGAATCGTCTGCACCCAGTTGTTCTCCATTCCCGCCGGGGCCTTGGGTCCGAAGTAGACATCGACCGAACCATCCGCATTGACCTTGCCCCCCTTGTCTTGGCTGCTGACGCTTGGGGCTTGCTGGTCGGTTTGCACCATCGAGCGGGTCTGGTTGTCGTAGGCGATGACCGACCAGAAATCCTCGACCGGGATATTCGGCGGCAGGCGCAGCTTGTAAGTGTTGCCGCCATCAAAGGGATTGCCCTTCGAATCCTGAACCGAGCAGGACATTCCCAGTCGATTTGGACAGAGTCCGAGAAGGGTCGAGAGCCGGCCTTGAGCAGATCAATCGGGTATGTCCGCTTCCGGGCGATGGGCCAGAGTCGGCTTTTGGCGCCAGGCGGACGGGTAGCTGCATTGCGAACGCAATGATCGAGATGGGTGGCTTCCGGATATGTAGCGACTACCGAAAACCGGTCGCTGCCGCCAGAATAGCAAAACCGTCAGGTTTGCCTCACACCAGGACCCAACTTTGCGCGGGGCATCATGCGCTATCGTTTCCCAGTGCTAACTCTGCTTCTGTGGGCGACATTCCCGGCTTGTGGGGCGGGAGCGGCCACTCCAGTGGTCGTTGGATGCGGCAGCGGGGCCACTGATCCTGTCGCGGTCTATGCACCTTTCGGCGCCGGCCCGCTGACGCTTGCGAAGGTCCATTGCCTCCGATTTCCGCTAAGCAATTATCCCGTGTCTCCGCCGACACTGTCGCCGGACGGGAGCGCTGTCTTCGTTTTCAACAGCGTCAATGGTTTATGGCTCGCTGCTATGGAGGATGAGCCCGTTCTCCAGCGCTTCGATGGGCGCGTGACCGGCCTCATTCCCGGTGGCGACCTGCCGTTCGCGTGGTCGGAGGACGCGCGCTCGGTCCTGGGTGTCAGACAGGAGACCTCGAAACCTGGCGGCTTCGCCCTGGGGCCGCTCAAGCCTTTCCTCTTTTCGGTGGACGGCACGACGCGGCAACTGCCGGACCTCCTGAGCCCGGCCGGCCCCCTCGACGAGCTATACTGGGCGGGGCAAGCTGGAATGGCCGTGGCCGCTTTCGGGACCAGGGGCGCCTACTACCAACCAGAGCATGCTGATCCACAACCGACCATCGCGTTCGTGAATGCGCGCACCGGGCAAGTCATACAATCAATCGAGAAGAATGCTGTGCCCGGCCTCAGCGGGAATGCCAGAACCAATGCGATCGCTTCGGTTCTGGGCGCCGATGGCCGTATCCATGCCCTGATCGCCTTCTCACCCAATCAATGGGTCCTGTGGGTTCAAGGTGAGCGGCCCCAGATCGTCCCTGTCGGCGTCACGATCTGGCGGACAGAGTTCGCGCTCAGTCCCGACGGCCGCAACGTGCTTGTAATGAAGAATTTGCGCGCATTCGGCGGAAACTGCGATCGCAGCGGCTCGGACTGTTCCCAATGGACGCCTGACACAGGCACCAGCGCCGAACTGCGTGAATTGCCAAGCGGAAGGCTGATCTGGTCCGTCAATGGGACAGCAAAGGCATCGTCGAGCTACGGCGTGCCTGCGATCAGCCGGGATGGCCGATACGCGCTGATCTTGATGCTCACAGAAGATCGAGGACCAACCGCTGCCCTCATTTCCATGGAAACGGGCGAGGTGCTTCAAGAGATACCCAGCCCTGGGATCAGCGAATGTGCGATTGGCTTTTCGCGGGATAGCAGTGCTGCGTGGATCAGCTGCCGCTCACGTCTTGTGATGTATGACATCGGACCGTGATGGCCCTCCGCACAGACCTTCGCAACTTTCGCATCGGTTCCTCCTCATGACCATGCAGCGGGCTTTGGTAAGCACCAATACTCCCGCTGCTTGGTCGCCAGGCGTCAGTCGCAGATGCGCATCCGGCGCTCGACAAGCTCGCCATAGCGATTGACCCGACGCTTTATGACAGTGCGGCAATCGTCATCGTCGAGAACAGCGTGGCCTCGGAAGCCACGCCGTTCCCCGGCAAAGCGGTAGCCACGGGGCTCGTGATAGCGCGGACCATCATAGCCCGGCCGGTCGATTCCGAACTCTAACTGGACCTGCGCTTGCGCCGGAGCGCTGAAGGCGGCGGTAGCCGCGACAGCAGCGGCGAACAGGATTGGCCGTAACATGGCGCTGTCTCCTTGGTTGATCAGTGTGAACCCGATCGAATGGAGCCCACCCTGTCGGGGGTGGGCTCCATTCGATCATTCGATGATCTGCACGATCTTGCGTGTCTTCGGCTCGACCAGGACGGTCTGGTCATTGACCACGGTGTAGCGATACTCGGTCTTGCCGTAGCGAGCCGGAACCTCGCGATAGGTGACCGTGTCTGGCAGCGTTGCGCCGACCACCACCTTCTCGCGATAAGCCACCGATGGCACCTTCTGTTCCCTCACATAAGTGCGGAATTCGGTGCGCTGGTCGGCCGCTATTCCGCCGACAATCGCGCCCGCAGCAGCGCCGCCGACTGCACCCACCGCTGCCCCCGCAGGTCCGCCGACGATCGCGCCGCCGACCGCACCTGTGGCCGCGCCGCTAGCGGCTCCACCGGCCGCGCCAGAGTTCGACTGCGAGAACGCGGTCGCCGGAACGACGGCGAGCGCGGCGACCAGAACAAGATTCTTGATCATGGTTCTTCTCCCTTGATGGCCCCCGCCGCAAATCTAAACGGCTCGCCAGATCGCCTGTTCCATGAATAGTCGTTCATAAATAAAGGAATTAGAGTGTATCTACGCACACAGACTTGCTTAGGGTTGTGCCGCCGCCGCGTTGTTTCTCGTTATGCGAGCGGATGCTGGCCAGCGGAACCTTGTTTCGGCCGCGACGCATCGATTGAACTAGGCATGGATTTGAAAAGCCGCAATGATTTCGCATTATTATAGCGCTGGTTAGTGGTGATCGTGCTCGGTCAACCACAGGTGGGGCTTGCGAAGCCAACGCGATGAGCACCAATCCGGCGTGGTGCCGTTAGCGCAAATGCCGTGCAGCCCCCAAGCCGACCGCCGCCACGGCCAACATCCAGACGAAAACAATGACCGCGGCCGCTACGACGCTGCGCGGACGATCCGCACGTTCGTCGGCCTGCCTCCGGAAGTCGGCCATGATTGCCGATGGGATCAGGTGGACGGCCAGGGCAATACCGGCCGGTACGATTAGCAGGTCGTCCAGATAGCCAAGTATCGGGATGAAGTCAGGAATTAGGTCGATCGGGCTCAGGGTGTAGGCCGCCACTGCTGCTGCAACCACCTTCGCAAACCACGGTGTTCGCAGATCGCGGGCAGCAATCCATAGCGCGACGACATCACGCTTTAGCCGCCGAGCCCAGTGCTTCATTCGTTCCAACATGAGGTCCCAACTGGCAAGCGTCGGTCGGCATGCGTCCCGGAGCCTGGTGCCCACCGTTCGGGCAAGTGATGACGGATATGAGTTGCGTCATGTGGATCGCATCAGTCATTGCGAATTTAAGCGACTACCGTTCCAGCCCCATTGATCGCCTGCGCTCGCCGCCCTGCCGATGCCGGCGAAGCCAAGTATGCGCCGTGCGGCCCGAGACGCCCGCCGCCAGTGCCGCCGCCTTGACCGACCAGCCCCATTCGACCCGCTCTGCCAGCAGGGCTCGACCGCAAGGCGTCAAACGGGCATTCTGATGGACGTTCATCCGGGCACCTCCGGCGCAGGCGTTGGAGCTTCGCAACCCCCGCCTCTCAGCACCGGCCCGGATGAACAACCTTCATAGCTTCGACACCTAGGTCACGGGCCAGATGGGCGATGAACCATTTCTGCAGTCGTCATGACCTTGTCGCCGATCTCAGGGATGCTCGTCGGGTGGTGAAGGACGCCAAGCACGGAAGCGGGGACCTCAATGCCGCCCAAGCCGCGGTCGAAGCAGCCAAGGTTGCACTTGGCGAGCGAGGCCCGGTCTAGCGGGACGACGACGGCGGTTCTGACTTTATTCGGCCCTTGGCCAAGAACACCCCGGCAACTTGAGCGCCTCGATTGAGCAAGTCGGCAGAGAGGGCTAAACTCATGGGAGTTCGTCCTGTGGCGTAGGAGGGCGGCATGCAGAAATTAGACGTCGCTATGGGGCTCCTGGGCACCGCGGGCTCATTGTCGATCGACCTCCCCCTCGAACCTCTCATGCTAAACGAACGCCTGTTTGACATCGGGCTTTGGTTGATTGAACGCAAAATTCCTCATCATGCTCGCATTGTCATGCAGCCCGAGCACCGACGGATCCGCGTCAGTTTTCCCGATGCGGAAGACGCAACGGCTTTCAGGGAGCGGTTCGGCCCGCGTTTGAACTAGTCGTCTCTGCCCCAACGGAAGAGTCCTGATTGGAATTCCGATCGGACGCTCCAACACGAAATGGCCGACCGGCATCTCTATATCCGTGAACAAAACCGCAATGTCGTTGCGGGCTTTCAAAATGGCGATCGCCTCATCGGCGTGGGCGGCTTCGATGAAGTCGACCGCGTTCATCCGGAGCAGCGGCTCATCTTCGACGACCACGACAACGAACTTCGACATGACGTGCTTTCGGGTGTGACCCTTGGCTAAATGCCGCTGGCGGCATTTGTTGCGTCCGATTGAAGAAAATTGTGCCCATTATCCTTAGCGCTTCGTTACCCATGTCCGCCGGCCTGCTGACATGCTGCCGCCATCCATCGAAGTCCTAGGAAAAGAACCGGATTGGCCGGAAATGCGCGAGTTCGGGGCGTGGTTTGCCACTTATGATCTCGTCTGCCGCCATCGCTCCGAGCGCAGGCGAAAGCGTCGCACCGCTATGGGTGACCATGACATAGTAGCCTTCGAGGTTCGGTACGGGGCCTATAGCTGAGAGGCCGTCCTTTGGAATGGGACGCTGGGTGACGCGGCTCGCTTCCGGTTTCACCGGCGCGATTCCGGGCAGGATCCGTGTCAGCCGCGCGACGAGATCGGCCGCCTGGTCGAGGCCGGGACGGTTAGTGACCTCGGGCGTAACCAGGGCATCGGCCGGTCCCCAGTGCAGCATCAGCCTGCCGGCGCCATCCGGACGAAAATCGCAGACCGGTGTGGCCACGACGCGCTGGATCGAGGCAGGAACCGGGGGCGTGAAGACCAGAAATCCGACAGTCGGCGCCAGCGGCACATTCGGGGCCGTTCCGGCAATCGTGTCGTTCGACCAGCGCCCGGTGCAGTTGACCACGAGATCGGCCATCAGGGTGTCCCCCGCCTCGGTGTGCACACCCTTGACCTTGCCGCCCTGCACAAGCAGCCCGGTAACCTTCGTTTGGGTATGCAACTGCGCGCCCTTGCGGCGTGCAGCGCTCATCATCGCATGGGAATAGACGACAGGATCAAGCCATCCGTCCTCCGGATACCAGGCGATTGGGGCATCGCCCACCGCGGCAGGATCGATATCGGGCTCAAGCTCAACCAGCTGCTGGCGATCGATCCATTCAACCGCATAATCCCATTCCTTCAGGCGAGCCACCTTGGCGCGGTGTTCCTCCCGCCCCGCCTCGTCCCTCCATTCGACCCGGCCGCCGGCATGCCACCACGGCGTCGCACCGAACTCGTCCTTCAGCGCCGCGTGCGCCCGCATGCCCGCGACATTCAGATCGTGATAGGGGCGCGGCGCCTTATTACTGGAATTCGTCCAGGCGAAGCTGATGCCGGAGGTGCCGCCGCCGACGCGGGTCGCTTCCAGCACGGTGACCTTCGCGCCCGCGAGCGCAAGACGATAAGCCACCGACGTCCCCAGGACGCCGGCACCGACAACGATGATCTCAGGCATAACCGTATTTCCGATCGAATGAGGGGCGATTGGGATGGCGCCGGAACTACTTCGCCTGCGACGCGGACCAGCCGTCACGAACCAGGGTCTTGAGCTCGGACAGTGACATGGTCTCGAGCCCGATATCGTTGAGCAGGTCGTTCTCGGCCGCGAAATCGCGGCCGTAGAGGGCCGAGAAGACGTCGATGCCAGCCTGGTGCAGCGTGGCGGGCCGATCGGTCAATTTGCCGAGCAACACGGTCGGATGCAGGCCGAAGGGCGCATCCTCCAGCACATAGCGCGTGTCGATGCTGTCGGGGCCATTGCCGCCATTGCCGCGCGCGGCGAGCGTGCGGGCCATCTCGCCGACCGGTCCCGGCTCGACATGGAAGGATAGGTTGTAGTGCTCTCGAATGGTGCGCACCTTGTAGCCGGCCGCCTCGGCGATCGCGAGGCGTTCGGCATCGAGCGCTTCGAGCAGGCGGCCGACAGAGTCGGTGTTGTTTTCGTTCTGGCCCCAGGTTTCGCCGTGCTCCATGCGCGTGAAATTGCATAGCGCGATGCCGAGATGGTTTTGCGGATTGAGGTTGGAGAGAGAAATCGCCAGTGCGTCGGAGCGCTCGACGAAGCGGTCGCCGAACAGCTCCTGACAGATTTTCAGCCCGCGTGCGCCAGCCGAGGCAGGGATGGTCGCGATATCGACCTTGGAACGGATCGTCGAGACATTCACACTCGCGTCCCCGGTGCGGCGCCCTGCCGTCACAGTGGTCCCCCAGACAACGACAGGGATATCGAGCCCGCGCTCCGCGATCTTCTTGGCGATATAGAGGCCGCTGAACGAGGTGTGCGAGCTGATGATGACGATCTGACCGCTGGCAAGGTGGGGAGCGGCGGCATCCATCGCCATGCGATGGCCATTGGCCGGCAAGGCCAGCAGGACGGCGTCAGCGCCGGCAATCGCATCACCCGCGCTGGTCGCCATCGTGACCTTGAACGAACCGTCGAGCGAGCCAGTCGCCGCTAGTGGCCTGCCCGCTACGATGCTTTGCCCGGTTTTGCCGGAGGGCGACCACAGCACAGGCTCATGGCCGAGTGAGGCGAGCAGCGCAGCATTGCCATAGGCTATTGAGCCTGCACCGAGTATTGCGACACGCATCGTATGATTCCTTGGGAATTTTAAGATTTTCGGAGCGCCGGACCAACAGCCCGGCGCTGATGGCGACATCGAAATCAGTATTTGTAGCCGGCCTTTTCCATATATTGCTTGGCGAGGTTCATGTCGTAGGCGATCGGCTTGAGCAGATCGTGGTCATAATCTTCGGAAGTGAAGGGAATTGGCACCGTGCCCGGCTTGCCGAAACCGGCAACGACGTTCTTGATGATCTGCTCGCGCGGGATCATGTGGCTCATCGCCTTGCGGACATAGGCCGCAGCCTCTGCCGCACGACTGGGATCCTGCTTGCCGAGCGGGGTTTCGACCCCGGTTCCGAACACCGGATGGTTCATGTTCAGGCAGGTCTGCATCCATTTGAAGGAGTCGAAGCGATTGACGGTGCCCCATGATGGATCGATCGTCTCGAGCAGCCCGCCGACGTCGTACATCGGATCATGCGCATCGATAGAGCCAGCCTTGATCGCGCTGAGAACAGCGTCGGCGCCCTGGATGTTGACCACATAGAAGGTCTTCACATTGCCTTCGGTCTTCTTCCAGTAGTTCTCGTTCTTGATGTATTTGTAAGCCTTGCGGGCCGGATCGAACCCCTGCGGAATCCATGGCCCCGTGCCGATACCGCCCTTTGCCTCGAAGGTCTTGCCGTCGGAGGTTTTGACCGGAAAGGTGCCGAGCCAGGTGCTGATGACATGGCCACGCAGTTCCTCGGGCTTGAGGCCCTGATACGCGTGTTTCGGCATGATCGCGATGACCGGCAGGACGAAATCGCGGAACATCACGTTCGGCTCCCGCAAGGTCACGGTGATCTCATGCGTGCCGGTTATCTTGTAGGCATCCCTGCTGCCCAGGACGGTTTCAAGGGGTGACTGGAAGACGCTGGCATAGGTCTTGTCGATCACCGTATCCCAAGTGAACTTGACATCTTCGGCTGTGAACTCCTCGCCGCTATGCCATTTCACGCCCTTGCGAAGGGTGAAAACCCAGGTCTTGCCGTCGTCGGAGGTCTTCACCGACTCCGCCAGCGCCGGGACGAGCTTCTTGTTCGCCCAACTGTCGTATTCGAACAGCGCGTTGTAGACGGGGCCAAAGATATTGGCCTCGTTGTAGCCACTGCCATACATCGGGATGAGCTGGCTCGGCGGCTGCCATGAGGCGAAAGTGGCCGTGACGTCGCCAGTTGCGCCCTCGATCGTCCAGTTCTCCGGGCGCGGATAGAAGACCGGGTTGTAGGTCGTCGATTCCATGCCCTTCAGCTTCGGATTGGTGATGATCACCTCTTCCGGATAGAAGACGACATGGAGCGGCTCGATCTCGTACCAGCGCTTCATGAAGGCCGTGATCGCCGCCTTGCGGTCAGCCGGCGAGACGGCACGTGAATATTTCTCGATCGCCTCATCGATCTGCTTGTCGGCGATACGGTAGTAGTTCTGCCCGTTCGGCGGAAAATTCTTGCTGTGGAACAGCGTCTCGGGCAGCGGCACCAGCCCACTGTAGTAAATCCGCTCGGAATACATATCCCAGCCGCCATCGACATGCGTCTTGCCGCTGTCATTGGCGCGCCGGGCGATCACGACTGAAGGCGGCTGGTAGCTCGACACGATATCGATGCCGAGGCGGGCGAACTGCTTTCCGATCAGATCGGTCCAGATCATCCGCGACTGGAGGTTGTTGAAGATCATCAGGTAGAGCTTGAAGAACGGCGGCTTGGCCAGCGCCGCCTCCGGAATCCCGCTGGCCGCGAGCGCGGCCGCTCCGGCTCCGGACCATTTCAGCACATCGCGTCGCGTCGATTTCCTGGACATCGATTTCCCCTTGTTTCTTGGTGGTGCGAAATGAACAGGCCGAGAGCGTCCGGCGCTCAGGCCCGGAAGCGCGAAGGACGAAACTGCGCCAGTTCCGGACGCTCCCTGCCCCGCAGGACCTCGTCGGCGACGGCCTGGCCGAGGAAGGGAGACAGCGTCACGCCGCTATGGGTCACGACGACGTAGTAGCCGTCGACGCCGCGGGCTGGTCCGACGGTGGAGAGCCCATCGGCGGGGATCGGTCTGACGGTCGTGCGCACCGCTTCGGCCTCGACGCCTGCCAAGCCGGGCAGAAGTTCGGTTGCGCTTGCGAGCGCGATCTTCGCCTCCTCGCAATCCGGCAGGCGGCTTTCCAACCCGGCGAAACGGTCGTCGAGCGAGTCCTTGCGGATCATCAGGCGGCCTGCCCCGTCCGGGCGGACATCGACGTCGGGCGCATGGAAGGGCCGGCGCAGATCGACTCCGACCGGAGGCGTGAAGACGAGGAAGCCCACGGTCGGAGCGAGCGGGACATTGGGCGCCGTCTCGCTCACCGTATCGTTGGACCAGCGTCCTGTGCAGTTGATTACGAGGTCGGCTGCGTGGACAGCGCCCGTATCATCCCGAGCGCCGACGACACGACCATTGCGGGTCTCTACCCCGGTCACCTTCACGCCCGTCTTCAGCGCCGCTCCATAGTGCTGACGGGCAGCGCGCAGCATGGCTCCGGCGTACTGGACAGGGTCCACCCACCCTTCTTCAGGGCAGAATACGATCTGGGCCTCGTCCGAAACTGCGTCGATTGCCAGCTCCGGCTCAAGCTCCTGCAGCCGCTTCTTGTCGATGAACTCCGCCGCATAGCCCCACTCGCGGAGCCGCTCGACCTTCTTCGCCTGAGCCGCGATCTCCGCCGGATCGACGCGCCACTCCAGGCTACCGCTCTGATGGAACCAGGGTGTCGAGCCGAACTCATCCTTCAACGCGGCATGCGCGCGCATACCTGCGACGTTGAGGTCGTGATAGGAGCGCGGCGTCTTGTTGTTCGCATTCGTCCAGGCGAAGCTCACCCCGGATGTTCCGGCGCCGACGCGAGAGGCTTCGAGGACCGTGACTTTCGCACCGCCCTGGGCGACGCGGTAGGCGATGGAGCTGCCGACAATTCCGGCTCCGACGACGATAACATTCATCATGGCGTTTCCTGTGGTCTCTCCCCGCACTCAGCGCGGGTTGTGGCAAGCGAAGGCGTGGGTGGCGTCCGGTGCGGACAGCGGCGGAATCTGTTGGGAACAGACAGGCAGAGCGGCGGGGCACCGGGTGTGAAAGACACAGCCGGAGGGTCGCCGGACGACGCTGGGAACTTCGCCCTGGATCGCCTGGCGCTGCGTCTGGTTTGACGGATCGGGCACGGGAATGGCCGAGATCAGGGCGGCCGTGTAGTGATGGCGCGGCCGTGCGAAAATCTCGTCCACCTCGCCGATCTCGACGAGATTGCCGAGATACATCACCGCAATGCGGTTGCTCAGAAAGCGCACCGAACTCAGGTCGTGGGAGATGTAGAGATAGGAGAGTCCCAGGTCTTCCTGCAGGTCGGCCAGCAGATTCAGGACCTGCGCCCGCACCGAGACGTCGAGCGAGGAGACGGGCTCGTCGCAGATCAGTAGCCTCGGCTCGACCGCCCGAGCCCGCGCGATCCCGATGCGCTGGCGCTGCCCGCCGGAGAATTCGTGGGGATAGCGATCGGCATAGTCCGGCGGCAGCCCGACCCGCTCCAGCAGGCCCTCCACCGTCGCGTCCCAGTCGTCCTTCGGGGCATGACCATGGACGCGCAGCGGCTCCGTCAGGATCTGCCTGACGCTCCAGCGCGGATTGAGTGAAAGATAGGGATCCTGGAAGACGTATTGCATCTGACGGCGCAGCGCGAGCACGTCCGGCCGCCGATCCTGAGTGAACGTCGCCCGGATATCCGTGTCGCCGAGGCGGATCGCACCGGCAGTCGGTTCGACGAGGTGCAGGATCGCGCGGGCCGCCGTCGTCTTGCCGCAGCCGCTTTCGCCGACGATGCTCAGCGTCTCGCCGGCCGCCACGCTGAAGCTGATGTCGTTGACGGCGCGGATTTCGCCGGTGACGGTCTGGCGGAAGAGGCCTCGGCGGCGCAACGGGTAGCTCTTCACCAGCCCGTCGACGGTCAGCAGGGTCCGTGGCGTGACGCCTTGGCGGAGATTCGGAATCGGCTCAATCATGGCTGGCCACTCCGGCGCTGCCGCGCTTCAGGCAATGAACGACACGGCCTGGCTCGATCGCTGCGGCCTGGGGCACCAGCCGGGAGCATTCCGGCGCGGCTTCGGGACAGCGCCCGGCGAAGCGGCAACCGCCACCGAGTGATTGTCCGGGAGCGACGGCGCGCCCGACCGTGGGCAAGCGCTCGCGACGCCCCTCACCATCGACTGCGTAGCGCCGGTCGATGCGCGGCGTACTCGCCAGAAGGGCCTGCGTGTACGGGTGCGAGGGCCGTGCGAAGATGGCGTGCTTGTCGCCCGTCTCGCAGACCTGGCCCGCATACATGACGGTAATGCGATCGGCGATGCGAGCCACGACGCCCATGTCGTGCGTGACGAAGATCATCGACATGCCGAACCGCGCCTTCAGGTCTTCGAAGAGATCGAGGATCTGGGCCTGGATCGTGACGTCGAGCGCCGTCGTCGGCTCATCCGCGAGCACGAGCGCCGGGTTGCAGAGCAGAGCACGGGCGATGCAGACACGCTGCTTCATGCCGCCGCTCATCTCATGCGGATACTGCGACAGGCGCGAGCCCGGGTCGGTGATGCCGACGAGGCGAAACAGCTCCTCCACCCGCTGCAGAGCCACGCTGCGCGGCATCTTATCGTGAACCTTCAGGATCTCGCCGAGCTGCGCGCCGACCGTCATCAGCGGGTTCAGGGAATAGCCGGGGTTCTGGAAGACCATTGCGAGTCTGCGACCGCGCAGTTTCTGCATGTCGCCCTGCGACTTCGCGGCGAGGTCCTCGCCATCGAACATGATGCGGCCGCCGGTGATCCGTGCGGGAGGCGGCAGAAGGTTCAGAATCGCGAGACTCGACAGGGTCTTGCCGCTGCCGGATTCGCCGACGATGCCCATCGTTTCGCCGGCGCGGACCTGAAAGCTCACATCCTCAACGATGCGAACGGGCGCATTCCAGGGTGGAAACTGAATCCGCAGGTTCTCGACGCGGACGAGGTCATGGACAGGCGGCGTCAGCACGCTGCTATCGTCGATCGAGATGGCGGCGACTGGCTTTGCGGTGGCGAGGCTCGACATCTCAGCGCTTCGCCCGTGGGTTGAAGGCATCGGTCAGGCCGTCCGCCAGAAGGTTGAAGCCGAGCACCGTGATGAAGATGGCGACACCCGGGCTCAACGATGCCCAGGGAGCCACTTTCAGCGCCTCGTAATTGAAGTAGAGCAATTGCCCCCAGCTCACCGCGGCCGGATCGCCGAAACCGAGGAAACCGATCATCGCCTCCGCCAGCACGGCCCCGCCGATGCCGAGCGCCACGATGACGACAAGGGATGGCAAGGCGTTCGGAAGAATGTGGCGGAAGAGGATATCGCCCGAAGTAGCGCCGATGCAGCGCGCAGCCTCGACGAATTCCTGGTTCTTCAGCCGCAGGAACTCGGCACGCGTCATCCGAGCGATCGGAGCCCAGGAGAAGACGCCGATCAGCAGGATGATGACGCCGAGATTGAGATACGGCACGCTTTCGAAGGGCGTGTTGACGACCGCCACGCCGAGCAGGCGAATGACGGCGAGGATGACGACAAACATCGGAATCACGAGGAAGAAATCGGTGAAGCGCATCAGCACCTCATCCGTGGTGCCCCCGCGATAGCCGGCAACGCCGCCGACCAGAACACCGATCAGCGAGGCGATCGACATGGCTCCAAGCCCGACGGCAAGTGCCGTCGGCGCGCCGTAGATCACACGGCTGGCGACATCATAGCCCATGCGGTCCGTCCCCAGCGGGTGGACCCAGCTCGGCGGCGCCTTTGCACCGGGGTCGATCATCGGGCTCTGGTCCTGCGGATCGAAGGGCGCAATGAATGGCCCGATGACGGCGGTCGCGACGACTAGCAGGACCAGGATGAGTCCGAGCATGCCGGTGCGGCTGCGGGCGAAGCGCTGCCAGCCCTGCCGCCAGATGCCCTTGACCGGACGGCGGGCCGGCCTTGCGGAAGACGGCGGATGAGCCGTGATCGTCTGATCGCTCACGTGCTCACTCCAGGCTGATGCGGGGGTCGATGAGGACGTAGATGACGTCCGTCAGCAGGGTGGTGCAGATCAGCATGAAGGCGATGACCGCGCTCGCCCCCATGATGACGGGATAGTCGAGCTGATGGATCGCGGAGATGTAGAGATATCCGAGCCCCGGCCAGGTGAAGACGGATTCGGTTACCGGCGCCGTGCCCAGCATCAGGCCAATCAGGAGGCCCAGATAGGTCAGCATCGGGATGAAGGCGGCGCGCAGTGCGTGCACATAGATGACGCGCCGCTCGGGGATGCCACTCGCGCGCATCGCCGCGATGAAGTCGCTCTTCAGCACATCGACCATATTCGAGCGCATCAGGAGCGTAAGCGTCGCGGTGTTGAAGAAGGTCAACATCGTGACCGGCAGGACCATGTGCCAGAGCGCATCGAGCGTCGGGCTGCCCCAGAGAGGATTGCGGGTCGAATAGGCGCCGTAGCTCGGCAGCCAGTCCAGGCTGTACGAGAAGATGAAGATCAGCAGGATGCCAAGGAAGAAGGCTGGCAGCGACTGCCCCAGCAGCGCCGTGGCCATCACCGCGAAATCGGAGCGCGAGTGTTGTCGGCGCGCCGCCGTGACTCCGAACAGGATCGCGATCGCAAGGGCGATCAGGATCGCGGGAAGCTGAATCTTGAGGGTCTGCCAACCCCAGGTCAGGATGAGCGAACCGACAGGCTGGTTGTAGACGATGCTCGTGCCGAAATCGAGTTGGACGATCCGGCTCAGCCAGAGCAGGTAGCGCGTCATCGGCGGATGATCGAGCCCGTAATAGGCCTTCATCCGATCGATCACCTCGCCGGTCATGCCGGGTGTTTCCGCCATCATCAATTCGATGGGGTTGCCGATCGAATTGACCAGAAAGAAGATCGCCGCACTGACGCCCAGCATCAGCAAGGCTGCAAAGATCATTCTTCTCGCCAGGAAGACGAAAATCCGCATCGGCGAATATTTCTCCAAGTCAACGGGACAGCAGATCTCATTCGCTCCACAGCGTTGTTAGGCGCGAATGGAACGGGCGGGCTCTGTTTGATCTACGTCAATGACAAGGAGCGTATGGGCCGAAAAATTGGCCGTCAAAGAATATGTTTTTGCTAGTTCATTCCTTCAGGTTATGAACTCGGCCTTCGACCGGCGCAGCCTCCAAGCGGTGCTTAAGCTTCGGCCCGATAGCCAAGCCGCTCGAATTCGTCCTCGAGATCGCGGGTCAAGGCCTCGGCAAGGGAGGAGCTGCTCAGGCTGAGTGGCCGCAGGTGCCAGACGGGGAAGGAAATCTCCGGCAGAAAGGGCTTCACGACGAGGCCGCGGCCGCGAAAGGCCCGCGCATTGATCTCGTCGACGATGGCGACACCCGCCCCGTTTGCGACCAGAGCGCAGGTCAAATGCGCCATGGGGGCTTCGATCATGATCCGCAAGCGCACACCGGCTGCATCAAAGGCCTTCTCGATGATCGTGCTACGCTCGATCGCCCCGATCGAGACATAGTCCTCACCGTCGAGATCCTCAGGTCGCACGTCGCTGCGGCCCGCTAGCCGATGCTGTTCGGGAACGATACAGACGCCAGGTATGCGCGCCATGACGCGGCAGGCGACGTTCGGGTGCGGCGTCGACGTATTGGTGATCCCGAGATCGATCTGCCCGGCGATGGCCCATTCGATCACGCGCTCGGAACTGCGCGAGTGCAGCGATATCGTCGTATTCTCGTGCTTGCGGCGGAAATGTGCGATCAGCGGCGGCATCAGCGTACCAGCCAGTGCCGGTTTCACGCCCAGATTGAGGCGGCCGAAGCGCATCTGGCTGATGTCCTTCGACATCCGCTCCAGCCGCTCGATGCTTTCCCAGGTCCGCTGGACCTCTGCGAAGAACAGTTCGCCGTCGCGCGTCGGCTTGAGCCGTCCCTTGGTGCGCTGGAACAGGGTGATCCCCGTCGACCTCTCAAGCTGGAAGAGCATCTTGCTCGCCGCCGGCTGCGAGATCGCCATGATCTCGCCCGCCTGCGTCAGCGTTCCGAACTTCATGATGTGACGGAAAAGCTCGACATGCCTGAGATTCATCTAGGCCCAACCCCTCGCTCGTGATCGCAAATACCGACAGCACCGCGCGTCCGCGCCGGCCGTATCGAATCTAGACTGCGAACCTTTTCCGGCCATGGATAGCCACAACCCGGCTCAGCCGATCGTCGGGCACGACGAAGCGTGAAGGACGCCGTCACTCGTCCCCGCCATCGTCCCCTCGAAAGGACGACGGCGGCAACAGGCTGGCACTGAACGCCTCCACCAATTTGCTGGTGGGGCGACCGCGCTGGCGGAACAGATAGATCGGCACGCGTATCCTCGGGCTGAAGGCACGAAACACAAGCCCCTTCCCGGCCTGGGTGCGGGCGGCCTCGCTGTCGACGATGCCCACGCCACATCCTGCGGCGACGAGGGTGCAAACCGTGACGCCCAGGCTTGCATCGATCATCGAGCGGTATCGCACGCTCGCGCCATCGAGCGCCTGGGATAGCCGGCGCCGGAATTCGTCATCCAATCCGAGCCCGACAATGGCCTCGTCGGCGAGGTCTTCCGCCCTGATTTCCGACCTGCTCGTCAATCGATGCCTTTCCGGCAAGGCGATGACGCCTTCGAGGTCGAACAGCTTGCGGCGCGACAGATTGTATTCCTCGCTTCGCAGCTGGGCGATGCCGAGATCGATCTCGCCAGTACCGACAAGCCGGGCGGCGTCGGTGGAATTGCTGGATTGCAGCGAGATGGTGACATCCGGATGGGCTGCGGAAAACCGCGCAACCATGGCCGGGAGCCAGGCGAGCCCCAGCGCTGGAATCGTGCTGACCACGATGCGACCCTGCTTGCGGTCGCGCAGACTAGCTGCAAAGCGCGCCAGATTCTGCATACCGAAATAGGTGCGCTCGACTTCCGTGTAGAGCGCCCGCGCTTCTTCCGTTGCAGCGATCCCCTTCGTGGTTCGCGAGAAGAGCCGCAACCCGAGTTCGTCTTCGAGCAGTTTCAGCGCCTTGCTGACCGCCGGCTGCGAGATCCGCAGCATGGTCGCCGCCTCCGTGATGGAGCCGGAGTCCATGATCGCCTTGAAAACCTCCACCTGCCGATAATTCATGCGACCTCGCCATAACCTCAGTTCATATACATCGCATAATTATGAATTTGAGGCAGATCAATGCGTGTGGTTCTCTAAAGGCCGTCGCTGACTTTGCTGCGCCCGATCCAATCGCGGCGCGAAAGCGACCAAGGAAGCAAAAACAGCAATCCCTCCATAGCGTTGGGCGGGGCATTCGCCCGGCTGCGCCGTCATGGAACGATATCTTTGCGAGCTTGGGGAACAGTCGAACATGCGCAACCTTCGTCGATCCTGCTACGTCGCCGCCCTCTCCGCCGGCGTGTCGATCATGGCCCTCCAGGTGCAGGCGCAGCCGGCCGGCACCCTTCGCATCGCGGTCGGTGCGGACCCGGCTACCTTCGATCCTGCCTTCAATGATCTTCCGGTCGGGAATGCGGTTGATCTGGCCGTCATGGAGGGCCTCTTCCGGCTCGACCCGCAGAACAACGTCCAGAAGAATCTGGCGACAGACTATGCCTTCTCGCCCGATGGGAAGGTCTTCACGGTGAAGATCCGGACAGGCAGGAAATTCAGCAACGGCGACCCGCTGAACGCCGAGGCCGTTGCGGCAAGCTTCAACCGCATGCTCGACGAGAAGACCGGCTCGATCTATCGCGGCCTCTATGCCTCGCTCGGGACGATCAAAGCGGTAGGCGAGGATACCGTCGAGTTCCACCTCGCTGAGCCGAACGGGCATATCCTGATGCTGCTGTCCAACACGGCCGCCAGCATCGTCAACGTCAAGGCGCTGCAGGCCATGGGCGCCGAATATGGCCGAAAGCCCGTCGGCTCCGGCCCTTACATGGTCGAGAAATTCATCGGTGGCGAAGGCTTCAGGCTCGTCCCCAACCCTTCCTATTCCGGCGACTATCCGGCGACGCTCAAGGCCATCGACTTCACTTTCGTTCCCGAAGACGGCTCCCGCATGGCGCTTCTGGAGACCGGGAGCGTCGATGTCGTCGAACGCGTACCACCTGAATCCATGCCGGCGATCAACGCGTTGAAGGACGCCAAGGTCATCAACCCACCCAGCATGTTCTCCATCAACATGGAAATGGTGCTGCGCGGGCCACTCGCCGACCCGCGCGTGCGCAAGGCGTTGAACCTCGCGATCGATCGTGAAGGCATCACCAAGGGAATTCTTGGCGGGCTAGGCACGCCATCGGTCGGGATGGTCGGCCCAGGCACTCAGGACGAACTGCGCAAGACCTTCCCGCCGATCGCCTTCGACCCAGAAGGCGCCAAGAAACTGCTCGCCGAGGCCGGCTACAAGCCGGGCCAGCTCACGCTCAGCTTCACCTGCCCTACCGGTCGCTACATCAAGGATTCGCAGGTCTGCCAGGCTCTCGCCGGTTCATTCGAAAATATCGGGATCAAGGCGACTCCCATCGTTGTCGACCGCGGCACCTGGACCAAGGTCGTCGGCATGGAGCCGGCCCAGCGCACCGACAACATGGGCATGGTCGGCCGCGCCACCGCGGGCATGGACTATACGCTCTACCGCCTGTTCTTCACCGGCGTCGGCGCGAACCGGACCGGCTACACAAATCCGCGCGTCGATGCATTGCTGAAGGAGGGACGCATGGCGACCGACCCGGCAAAGCAGAAGGAGATCTATGGCGAGATCCAGAACATTGTCTGGAGCGACCAGCCCTTCCTCTTCCTCTGGTACCAGACCCAGGCGCTGGGCGTAGCCAACCGCGTTCAGGGTCTGGCGATCCAGCCGAACGAGACGCTGGTCTTCGACAAGGTCACGCTGAAGTGAGGCTTGCATAGCGGAGAAGCGGCAATGTTCGTTCTCAAACGCCTGGGCAGCGCGCTGCCGACGCTCTTTGCGGTTTCCCTGCTCGTCTTCCTCTTCGTCGACCTGATACCGGGCGATCCGGCCCAGATCCTCGCCGGGCCGACCGCCTCGAACGAAGAGATCGAGAGCATCCGCAAATTCCTCGGCCTGAACGAGCCGCTTCTCACGCGGTACGGCCAGTTTCTGCGCGGCATCTGGGACCCATCCGCTGCGACGTCCTTCCGCACGCATCGCCCCGTCGTCGTCGAACTCTCGGAGCGTCTGCCGAACACGTTGATCGTCTCGATCGGCGGGCTCGCACTCGGCCTTGTCGTCGGCACGATTGCCGGCATCGTCTGCGCCATGCGGCCGGGCGGCCTCGCCGATGCTGCGATCACGGTGCTCACGCTCGCCGGCATCTCGATGCCGATCTATTGGCTGGGCCTGCTTTGCATCTGGCTCTTTGCGGTCAATCTCGGCTGGCTGCCCGCGGCGGGCGCCTCGACGCCCGCCCATTTCGTCCTGCCGATCCTCGTCATTGCGACGCGCCCGGCAGCGATGTTCAGCCGCCTCGTCGCGACGAGCCTGCTGGAATCGATGGGCAAGGACTATCTCGATACCGCGCGGGCTAAGGGGCTCAGCGAGACCCGCGTCGTGCTGTTTCATGCGCTGCGTAATTCACTGATCGCTGCGGTCAGCGTCGCCGGCGTACAGTTCGGCGGCATGCTGGGCGGCTCGGTCGTCACCGAAACCGTGTTTGGCATTCCAGGCGTCGGTCGCCTGCTCGTCGATGCGGTCTCCCGCGCCGATTATCCGGTGATCCAGTACGCAATCCTGATGTTCGCGTTCTTCTTCGTGATCATCAATCTAGTCACCGACCTGCTGACCCAGTGGCTCGACCCCCGCACGCGCGAGCAGGAGCGGGCGACATGAGCATCATGCCGAACGTGCTCTCCGCGCCTGAAAGAGCGGCACCCGTTGACGCCTTTGCACCGCAGTCGCGCTGGCTGCTGCTCCGACGCATCCTTTCGCAGCCGAAAGGCGTCGTAGGCCTGACGCTTGTCACGCTCTACCTGCTGCTCGCGATCTTCGGGCCTATGCTGGCGCCTCAGGATGCCTTTCGCCAGAACTTCGCCCAAACCCTGCGGCCACCTTCCGCCGCGCATTGGTTCGGCACCGACCAGCTCGGCCGCGATGTTTTCAGCCGCGTCCTGGTCGGCGCCCGTGCGACGCTGGGCATCGGCGTAGGCGGCGTCGCCGTGGCCTTTCTGGTCGGCGTGCCGCTCGGCGTCCTCGCCGCCTGGCGGAGGGGCTGGATCGAAGCCGCGGTGATGCGCGCCATCGATGTCATGCTGAGCTTCCCCGATATCGTCTTTGCGCTGGCCGTCGTCGCGATCCTCGGCGCCAATATGCAGAACGTCATCATCGCGGTCGGCATCGTTGCGATCCCCGTCTTTGCGCGCACGGCAAGGGCGGTGACACTGAGCATCCTAGCCGAGCCCTATATCGAGGGCTCGATCGCACTGGGGGCCACTCCGGTGCGGGTGATCCTGCGCCATGTGCTGCCGAACATCTCCGGCACGCTTCTGACGCTGTCTACCTTGCTGTTCGCTTCGACCCTGCTCTCCGCCTCGGGCCTCGGCTTCCTCGGACTCGGCACCCAGCCGCCCTTCCCCGAATGGGGAACGATGCTGGGCGAGAGCCGCTCCTATATTCGCAGCCATCCCTATCTCGCGACGTTCCCTGGGCTGTTCCTCGCCGTCTCGGCGCTAGCCTTCAATTTGCTCGGAGACGCTCTGCGTACGATTTACGATCCGACCAGCCGGCGCGTCGCTCGCAGGCCTCCGATTCTGAGCCTCCTGCGGCGCCGCCGTCCGCCAGACGAGGCGCAGCAGCAATCCGTGGAGAAAGCGACCGACCTGGCCGTTTCAGTCCGTGGTTTGCGGATCGCCTACCGCACGGGCGAGGGCCTTCTCGAGGTTGTGCGTGGTGTCGATCTCGCGATCAAGCCGGGCCGGACTCTGGCGGTGGTCGGGGAATCCGGCTCCGGCAAGTCGACGCTGCTGAGAGCCGTCGGCACCTTGGTCAATCCGCAGGAAGTGGCGATTACGGCAGGCGCTATACGCATCGGGGGCGAGCAGGCATTGGGCCTCGGCCCCGCCGCGCTGCGCGATCTGCGACGCCGCAAAGTCGGCATTGTGTTCCAGGACGCGGCAAGCGCATTGAACCCCGTGCTCACCATTGGCAACCAGCTCGCCGAGGCGGTCACGGCCGGCTCCCGGCTCGACTCGGAGACCGTGCGACAGCGCTGCATTGCGCTTCTGCGCGACGTGAATATCGCCGATCCCGAGCGCCGGCTCGACATGTACCCGCACCAGTTCTCCGGAGGCATGAAGCAGCGCATCGTCATCGCCATCGCCCTTGCTCAGAACCCCGAAGTGCTGCTCGCCGACGAGCCGACCAGTGCACTCGACGTCACGATCCAGCAGCAAATCCTCGTCCTGCTGACCGAGATCCAGAAGAAGCGTGGCATGGCCATTCTGCTCGTGACCCACGACCTCAACCTGGTCGCGCGCTTCGCCGACGACGTTGCGGTGATGTATGCGGGCCGGCTCGTCGAAAGCGGCGATGTTGCGAGCGTGCTGGAGCGACCGCTCCATCCGTATACTCAGGCACTGCACGCGTCGGCCCCGGGTGGAAGCGAAGGCCGAGGCCGGCATCTGCGGACCATCGCTGGCGAGCCGCCGCTGATCGGTCGCCTGCCATCGGGCTGCTCATTCCGGCCCCGCTGCCAGCGCAGCGCCAACCGGGCGGAATGCGCCTCAAGCGAGCCTGGTCTCCGGGCCGTCGCCGGCCGCGACGTGGCCTGCGTCTTTGCCGAGGAGGCAACGCGATGAACGCGCCCTTCCCACTCCCACCTCGCCTACCCGGAACCGACACCGACGACATCGTTATCGTCGCGAATGTCAGCCGGCATTTCGGTGGCAGGCGGCGCTTTCTGAGCGGTGTGGCGGCGCCTGTGGTACGGGCCGTCGACAGGGTTTCGTTCCGGGTCCAGCGCGGAACCTGCTTCGCCATCGTGGGAGAATCCGGCTCCGGCAAGAGCTCGCTGGCACGGCTCGTCGTCGGGCTGCTGCGACCGACCGAGGGCGAGGTCACGATCGATGGCGTCCCGCTCTCGACGCTCGATCCAGCCGGCCTACGCGCGATGCGCCGCAAGGTTCAGCTCGTCCTGCAGGATCCGAGGGCCTCGCTTGATCCGCGGATGACCGTGTTCGATACGCTCTGTGAAGCACTGACCGTGCACGGTCTCCATCGCGAACGCACAGCCAGGCTCGACCGGATCAAGGCGGTGATTGGCCTGGTCGGTCTCAACCTGGCCCATCTGGGGCGCTACCCGCATGAATTGTCCGGCGGACAACGCCAGCGCGTTGCCATCGCCCGAGCAATCATCTGCGAGCCGGAGGTGCTCGTCCTCGACGAGCCGGTCAGCGCGCTCGACGTTTCGGTCCAGGCACAGATCATCAATCTCCTGGCCGATCTTCAGGCGAAGCTTGCGCTGACCTACGTGATCATCACGCATGATCTGACCCTGGTCGAGCATATGGCCGATGCCGTCGGCGTGATGTATCTCGGCCGCTTCGTTGAGCAAGGCGATGTCGGCGAGGTCTGCGGCGCACCCCGCCACCCCTATACGCAAAGCCTGATGGCGATCGCCGGCCACTTCGCCCCGATCTCCCGCGACCGGCCAGCGCCGGTGCTGGAGGGCTCGATCCCAAGCCCCCTCGCGATTCCGCCGGGCTGCAGCTTCCACACACGCTGCCCGTTGGCGCGGCGGCTCGCCATCGGAGCGACCACGGTCGTCGAGACCGCCGATGGGCGCGTGCCACGGCCCTGCGCCGAGGATCCGCCACCATCCCTACCTGCGCCGGGAGGCCGCAGCACGGCGACCTGTCACTTCGCGGATGAACGCCTCCCCGACTTTGACCACCGAAGCAACATAAGGAACTGATCGATGTCCGATCACAGCAATGCCTCCGAAATCGTCATCGTTGGCGGGGGCATTTACGGCACGAGCCTGGCCTATCAGCTGGCGAGCGCCGGCAAGACGGTGACACTCCTCGAGGCAGGCGAGATCGCCGGCGGCGCCTCCGGCGGACCGGGCGAGCGCGGTGTGCGCGCCAATGGTCGCGACCTGCGCGAATTGCCGATCTGCGCCCTCGCCCTGAAGCTCTGGGGCGACTATCAGGAGAGTTTTGAGGGCGGTGTCGGGTTCCGCCGACTCGGTGGCCTGCAGGTCTACGACGTCTCGTATGGCCATCGCGAACACGAAGTGCTCGGGCGCATGGCGGCAAACGCCGCCGCCCAGTCGAGCCTTGGCACGCCTTCGGAGGTGCTGACGCGCGATGAGGCGCTGGCTCGGGAACCGGAGCTCGCCCCCGGTATCATCGGCGCGATCTACTGCCCCAATGACGGCGTCGGCGACCACACATTCGCAACGCGTCAATTCGCGGCGCAGGCGACGAAGGCCGGAGCGGTGATCCGCACGGGCGCCAAAGTCGTCGAGCTCCTGCATGCGCGCGGCGTTGCCACCGCCGTGAAGCTCGCCGATGGCGAGATCGTCCCGATCGGAGAGCGGCTGGTGGTGGTCGCCAATGCCGGCGCAGAGACGCTGCTGAAGCCGATTCTCAAGCCGCACGAGCTCGGGCCGGTCTGGAACCTCATGCCGCAGATGCACTACGTCTCGAACCCGTTGAAGAAGACGGTCAACCATCTGCTCTCGCACGCGCATCGGCGCCTCGCCGTCAAGCAACTCCCGGATGGTACGATCATGCTGTCGGGCGGTGCCCATGTCGCCCATACACCGGAAGGCCTTTGGAAAGGCTCGCTCAGTGCGATGACGCAGAACGTCACCGATGCGATCCTGACCCTGCCCTTCATCGACAACTCGACCTTCCTCAAGGCGGACGCGTCGCGGGTCGACACCGTCGCCGTCGACCACATTCCGCTGATCGGACAGGCGGAGGGCCTGGCCAACACCATTTACGGCTACGGCTGGTCCGGCCATGGCTTCGCGATCTCGCTGGGGTTCACCAAGCTCTTCGCGGAATGGCTGATCTCCGGCGTGAAGCCGGAGGTCCTGGAGCCCTTCTCCCCCGTGCGCTTTCACAAGCCGGCCGAGATTCTCGCCGCCGCACCGCTCGGCCGCGCGGCCGCCTGAACCACCACCCATCTGAAACCAGCGCCGACGGGCGCAGCCTCGGTTGGGCTGCCCCTGTCGGCCGGAAGGACACGGCTATGCTTCCTGATTTCGACGCCACCCGTCCCGGCAAGTTCAGCTATGACCTCGGGTCGCTCGTCGGGGCCCTCGACGGCGTCACCGGCGATTTCGTCTGCTGCATCAATAACGGCCAGGGCCCCTCCGTCCTGCTCTGCGGCGGCATCCATGGAGACGAATACGAGGCCCAGATCGTCCTGCGGCGACTTGCCGAGCGGCTCGAACCCGCTGACGTGACCGGGCGCGTGATCATCGTGCCGTCCCTCAATTTCCCCGCCTCACAGAAGGGCAAGCGCCTCTCGCCCTTCGATGGGCAGAACATGAATCGCTTCTTCCCTGGCAAGGCCGATGGCACGCCGACCGAGCGCCTCTGCGCCTTCACGGCGGAAGCACTGTTTCCGGCTGTCGATCTTCTGATCGACGTCCATGCCGGAGGCAGCGACGTCTCGGTCGTGCCCATGGTCTTCGGCTTCACCACGGCGAAAAGCGTCGTTGACGATGCTCGCCTGAATCGCCTGATGGAGGCGTGGGGATACCGTTTCGTGCAGCATGTCGACGGAATCGACGAAACCGCCTGCGGCGCGGCGAAGCTCGCCGATCTGGCCTCCATCGAGGTCGAGGGCGGCGGCGGGCGCATGAAATCATCCGAGTTGACGATCATGGAAGAAGGGCTGCTGCGCGCGCTGGCCGATTTCGGCGCGATCAAGCCGGTGGTGGCGCCCATCCCCTTCTCCGGCGTGCATTTCACTGCCGGGCCGGAAGGCCAGTACACCGCACCGCGCGCAGGCCTTGTTGAACATCTCGTCGCGCTGGGTGACGAGGTCTCGAAGGGCCAACGCGTGGCGCTTCTCCATCCCACCGCAGGAGCGCGCAGTGCCCCGGCGGTAATTCTCAGTCCGATGCCCGGCTATGTGCTACGCCAAACGGAGCATGCCTACATTTCACCCAATCAGTTGATCGGCAATGTCGGCACGCCGATTTAAGGATAATCCGTCTTGCGACTCACGCGTCGCGTGAGCCGCAACTCGTCGGCTCTCAGACCTTCGGATTCAAAGCCATGCGCCCGGTTGGCGCAACCGAGTAACTGGCGGGACCGACCGGGTTCCTCAGCGGCGGCCAGCCGATCGAGATAGCGCCGACGTGAGTCACGGGAACGCCTGGTGATGTCGCTCGGCCACCTCGCCAAAGCGAGGGCGAGCTATGTTCCCTATCGCGAATGCATCGTGCCATCTCGCCGACCGTTACGTGGTGCGCGCCGCCCTGGCGGTGGCGAACGACCACCCGGTTCGGCCAGAGGTATTGGCCGCATTCGAACAACTGCCCGCGGTGATGGCGCGGGCCGATGCGCGCGACGGGCAAATCGACCGAGATGTCATCGACCTGGCCGAGTGCGATGGCGCGCCATCATCCAGAGGTCCCGCACTGGTATCTGCCGCTGATCGGCGCCGACCCGGCGCGGCAGGGCCAGGGCATCGGCAGCGCGCTCATGCGTCATGCGCTCGCACGCTGCGATAGCGAGGGCGCCGCGGCCTATCTGGAATCCTCGAATCCGCGGAACATCCCGCTCTATCAGCGGCACGGGTTCGACATTCTTGGAACCATCCAGGCCGGATCGTCGCCGGTTCTGACGCCGATGCTGCGCTCGCCCCAGCCCCGCTGACGGGATCGAGGCCCTGGCAAGTCATCTCGCAGCGATGATCACTGCTGCTCGTGGGCTCCGTACCGACGCTGACGATTGACTGGACGATCGCGAACACCGGAAGGCACCAGCCGCTACGCCACAGTTGCACGGCGCTAACGTCCGGACTATATTCGAACCGAATTTAGTCCGGGAGGCCCCTTTGCGGTATTCTGCCCAAGTCAAACCGATCAGCTATCTGAAGGCCAACGCAGCCGACATCCTCCTCAACCTCACCGAAAGGCGAGAGCCTCTGGTGATCACGCAGAATGGGGAGGCCAGGGCGGTGCTCCAGGACGTTGCCTCCTTTGAACAGACGCAAGAGACGCTCGCGCTGTTGAAGCTGCTTGCCATCGGCAATCAGGATGTCGATGCAGGCAAGACCAAGCCGGCTCGCGCTGTCGTCGAAAGACTGCGCGGAAAAGCGGCGGATCGTCGATGAAGGAGGGCCTCTTTGAGGTCGAGCTGACGCAAGGCGCGGAGGATGATCTCGAAGCCATTCACTACTACCTGGCTGAACACCGTTCAATGGAAGCGGCTGAGTGCTTGCTCGATGCATTCATTCAAAGGATCTCCACACCGGAGCGTTACCCGGAACGGGGCAGCTTCCCCAAGGAACTGGAGGCGTTAGGTGTTCGGGAATTCCGGCAGATTCTGCTCGATCCGTATCGCCTAATCTACCGCGTAATTGGCAGCAAAGTCGTCATCTTCGTCATCGCTGACGGCCGCCGCGACATGCCGGCTTTGCTTGAACGCCGCCTACTTGGCCGGTGATCACGAACCTGCTCCCAGGTTCTCGATCGCTGTTGCGCTGAGCGCGAACGGACGAGTTGGAGCCGGGGCCAGCATCTCGGCCCGAGGGCGGAGAGCGCCGAACCCCACGCTGTCCCCAGCCCACTCACAATATCGATTTACCGCTTCTTAACCACGGCGGGCGCCATTCTAAGGGGTCCAGAAGAGTTGGGGGGCTCGAAAAGGACCGTGACCATGCAACTGCTCGATGGTGAGCGACCCGTCGTAGATCAGTTCGTCGGCCTGCCGGTAGCCTTTGCCGAACGCCAACTGATCCTAGCCACGCTCCGGGAAACCGGCGGCAACCGCACGCACGCCGCCTCGCTACTCGGCATCGCCATCCGCACGTTGCGAAACAAAATAACATCGTACGCAGCGGAGGGCTATACCGTGCCGGAACCTGCGCATACAGAAGCACCATGAGCCCGCGATGTCCGTTGCCTCATTGAATGGCGTCGCCGCAGCAAATCTGGTCTCCTCCGCAACAATGGCCGGCCTACTGCGCTGCCTGGTGCAGAAAGGCCTATTGGAAGCAGCCGACGTCAGGGAGATTTACGAAATTGCCCTTCTCATTCTTGAACAGCAGCAAGGAGCGGTGCCGGAAGCAGTAGCAACCTTCCAGGCCGCCCGATCCGCAATTGAACGGAACCTGGCATAGCCATTCGGCCCGAGCAGAGCGCCTTCATCCGCTAACCGCCCAAAGTTCGCCAGTTCGTGCGATCAGGGCTGAGGACAAGATCGTCAGCGAGGGGAGCCGCCAGGGGCAGAACTCGGACCGAGTTCCTCGAAGCGCAGGAAAGTCCGCCAACTATGCTGTAGGCTCTACTGTTCCCACCTGATCACCGACGCCAAAAAGAGGCCGCCCGTTGGCGGCCGAGTGGAGGGGAACGCCGCGTGGAGGTGTCGCCGCGCCCCCTATTGTTACTCGCTCGCGAGGTAGCAGCAAGGTCGGCATGAGACAAAAGGCGTAGAACCAGTTAGCGAAGCGATAAACCTCCACCTTAGGATATTGCCAAGTTGAAGCACCGAGCGTCGCTGGATCTCGGGAGGCCGACGTTCGTCACTCCTCAGAACTTGCGCGGTACAAGCGGGCCAACCTCACGTACGATTCTGGTCAAGCGGCTACACCGCAAGCAGATGCTGCCCCTCTTCTCGAAGCTGCCTCCTTGCCTGATCGGCGTGGAGGCCTGCGGAACGGCGCATCACTGGGCACGCACGCTCGCCAACATGGGCCACAAAGTGCGGCTGATTCCTCCGTCCTACGTGAAGGCCTACGTCAAGCGCAGCAAGAGCGATGCGCTCGACGCCGAAGCGATCTGCGAAGCCGTCCAGCGTCCGACGATGCGGTTGGTGCCGGGCAGATGGTGGAGCAACAGAGTGTGCTCATGACTCATCGCGCCCGATCCCTGCTCGTGCGCCAGCACACCATGCTGGCCAATGCCGTGCGCGGGCATCTGGCGGAGCTGGGCCTCGTCGCCAACCCCGGTATCGCCCATCTTGCGAGGCTCGCCGAGCAGGCGTTTGCCGACAAGGATGCGCTGCCATCCTACGCTCGATCCGCTCTGGAGATATTGATCCGCCAGATCGTGACGATCAGCAGCGGCGAGATTGCAGTCCTCGACCAACAGCTCACCGCCTGGCATGCCGAGAGCGAAACTAGTCGCAGGCTCGCCATCCCTGGCCTCGGCGTGATCACCGCCACGGCAGTGCCGCAGCCGTAACCGATCCCCACCAGTTCCGGTCGGGAAGGCAGTTCGCCGCATGGCTCGGACTGACTCCGCAGCAGCACTCCTATCTAGATTGCTACCCGTAAAATCGGCCCGAGGGTTGCTTCCCACGGGGCGAAGTTGGCAATCAAATGCGCGTGGCATTGATGGAAATACCGGTCCGCGGGAAGAGGCTGCCTCGTGAATAACGTGGCCTTACAAACCGCCAGATGCTTATAAAATCGCGTCTTTATTCATTGGCCGATCAACGAATGCCGTCTGATTTCTTCCAAGATGGGTAGGAGGCGGCATTTGAGCCGTAACATTCGGTGAGTCCGAAGTGCCGACGAGAGGCAAAACGGCCTCTTCGCGCTTCAACCGGTTGAACATTTCAGTAATCGGGTTATGTGGCCGAGAGGTCGGCACGTTTGGCTGCATCCTCATTCTTCCTGAATTAATGGCAGGGGCTCCTTTAGCAATCGGCAGGCGGGCGACCGTTTGACTGATCGAACCTCGTCGAGGATGTTTCACAGCGGTAAATAAAAGCTTACACAGCGAGAAACATTAACAGTACTTGAAACGACACTCGGGGAAGTTGCGGATCACAACGTGGCAGATTAATGGTACGCCATATAAAGTATAGCTGTCGTCCCGCAACAGCGTGTGTGATTGTACCTGCAGCCGAGAAAAAGCACGGGGCTAATAATAATCTCGGGGGGAACGCCGCTCTGCGGGAGAAGGTTGCTGTTCGGGAGGACAGCAGCCGCTTTCCTGCCCATTATAGCCGGAAATTAGATGCGAGCAGCATCAGGCTCGCAATGGGGGAACCATACAACATGAGATGTCAGCCCGTTATCTCGGCCGGCTTAATCGGCTTCACTGTATCCATTTGCCTCGCGACTAATCCAGCCACTGCGCAATCCGCCAAGCCGCCCGCGCAAGTCAAAGTCACGAATGCCCGCCTCGTGCCGGTCGTCTCCCTGGAAATCACTACCCCGGGTGATCAGCCGCGGCTTATTGCGAAGCTCTCCAAGCCGCTCGCCGCCGGTAAGAGCATTGCGCTCAAGCTCAACAAGCCGGCGGGTTGCAACTACTCCGTCGTCGCCAAGTTCAGCGACGAGGTCGAGAGCGACAATGAGGGCATCGATCTTTGCCGTGAGAAATCGATCCGACTGACGGATTGAGACCGGAAGGATTGCAATACCGAACGCCCCCCTACGCAAGTGGGCGGGGCAGTTCGTCTCTTCGATCACCTTATAAGGACGCCGAGCGGATTACGTTGCCGATCGACACAGTCATGCACCCGCGGCGCCAACCGTCATTCCCCCACATACATAAAGTGTCTGTCCGGTGACAAAGCCGCTTCGCTGATCAAGGAGGTATGCTACCGAATGGGCCACGTCCTCGGGTTCGCCCATTCGACCAACCGGGATGCTATCGATAATCGCTTGCGTTGCAGGACTTTCTCTCGGATTGGCGCGCTCAAACAGCTCTGTACGAATGGGACCAGGCCCGACACTATTAGCGGTGATCCCGTGACACCCCAGTTCGAGAGCCCAGACTTTAGCCATACCAATCAGACCAGCCTTGGTTGCGGCGTATGCACTCCGAAGCTCCTTACCAAGGGCCGCACGCGAAGAGATGTTCACGATCCGGCCAAATCCAGCATCCTTCATGCTTGGCAAGACCGCTTGAAGGCACTGAAGAGCACAACGTAAATTCAGTGAAACTGCCATATCCAACTCGGCCAGCGTCTGGGTTTCGACGCTACTCGGGAAGACCGCCCCGACATTGTTCACAAGCCTTGTAATCGGACCACCTCGCAGAGCTTCTGTAAGAGCTTCTGTAATGGGCCTTTGATCGTCAAGTCCCTCTGAACGATATCTCGTCGCCAGGATCATGCTTCTGTCCGTGGTCAGTACGAAGACCGCCACACCATGCCATCAGATCCAGAGCCGACAGGTCAATCTAGGGGTGCGTGATTTGCCGAGGCAATCACAGCCTTACACACGACCTTGCCAGGCTCTCGTCCCAGCGACGGGACCTCAGATGAAGCGRCGCCGATCCTGGTCCGCTTCGMAGAYGTGAATCTCCCTCATGCCGCCAGAGYGGCCTTGTTCCAGCGGAACTCGGTGGCGTCGACCCACATGCGGTGGAGCACAACGCCCAGCTTGCGCGCGAGCGCCACCTTGGCGCGCTTCATGCCGCGGCGCTGCGCTACATCGAGCGCCCAACGCTTGAGGCTCGAGAAGCGGGTCGCCCGCGTCAGCATRATATGCGCCGCCTCGAAAAGCGCGGTTCGCACCATGGTGTCGCCGACTTTGCTGACGCCGCCGTCCCGGTTCGTCTCGCCTGACTGATAYTTCTTGGGCGTCAGCCCGAAATAGGCGCCAACCGTGCTGGATTTCCCAAACCGCGCAGGATCATCCACCGCCGAGCGATAGGTCAGGGCGACCAGCGCGCCGACGCCCGGGGTGGACATCAACCGGTGGCAGACCTTGTCGGCGCGCGCGATCTTCAGCATCTCGCGATGAAGCTTCGYGAAATCGCTCCACAGCGCCGCGCGCGCCGCCAGCATCGCGCCGATCACCGTCTCCAAGACGACGTGGCCCGAGGTCAGTTCGCGGATGCGCGCCTCGAACCGGCCCCGGCTGACGTCGCCGACCTTCAACCCATACCCGCGCAGGATGCCACGGATGCTCAGTTCGACGTCGAGAAGCTTGCCTTGCAGAAGCTTGCGGCCAACCAGAAGCGCCCGGGTATCCTGGGAGTTCACCGATTTCGCGTGGACCGCGCGATACCAGCCCATCCGCAGCAGTTGCGCGATCCCGCGGGCGTCTTTCCGATCGGTCTTCACCGTCATCGCCGAAAGCGCCGCCTTCACGTGACGGGTCTCCAGTAAAACGACCTCACGGCCAGCWGCGACAAGCGCGGCGTGCAGCCACTGCGAGAGCGGCCCAGCCTCCAGGCCAATGCGGCTCACCGGCAAGTCCAAAGCGGCGAAATACCCAACAAGCGCCTCGGGCTCGCTGGCGACCTTGATCTCGCGGGCGATCTTGCCCGTCGAATCGACCACGCACACGCTGCTCTCTGTCAGAGAGACATCGATTCCAGCATAATGCTCCACGGCTGTTCCTCTCATGATGCTTGAGGCCGATCGCTCGGACCTCGTTTTCAACACCATCATTCTGAGGGACAGCCACCCAAAATGGCTATTCGAAGCGCCGGCCCATTACGGCATCTACGAGGTGCTTCGCGCCCATCCCGACCTCGACGGCACCAAACTGCGGCGCACACAACTCCTGGTCAGCACGCATTCGAGCCATGTCGCGCATGAGGTATCGTTCGAATGCCTGCGCTACTTCCGGCGCTTGCCCGCCGGCATGGTGTCGCGGATACCGGTCTCTACGGTGATTAACCTCTCGCAGGTGTTCGGCACGGGCAACGAAACGGCCCGGTTCGTGACGCGATATCTGCGTGCTCAACACGCCGACCTGTTCTTCGCCGATGCCGCCATCCTGGTCGAAGGGCCCGCGGAACGCATGATCGTGCCGAACTTCATCCGTCACAAGTTCGAGGTGCTCAGCAAGAGCTACATCACCTTGCTCGAGATTGGCGGCAGCCACGCCCATCGCCTTCGCCCGCTGATCGACCATCTCGGCCTTTTGACTCTAATCATCACCGATATCGACAGCCAAGCGGCCGGCACGATCACATCAGCGCCACCCACCCCGGGTGCCGGGCAGACCACCAACAACACGACACTGCGGCAATGGGTGCCGGCGCAAGCCGACGTCGACGCGCTATGGAAAGCGACGCCGGCGGAGCGAATACTTGAGCCCGCAGAGGACCCACTATTCGCGGTGCGCGCCGCCTATCAGCTGCCTGTCGAAGTGACGCTTCCGGGCGCTGTCGCGAGCGAGACAGCTTATCCTTACACGTTCGAGGATGCGCTCGCATTCGAGAACCTCGCCTTCTTCGCCGCACTTCCGGGCTCCGGGCTGGTCACCAAGTTCCGCGAGGCGATCGCCGGGGGCGGGGGGGCGGTCGCGGTTGGCGCGGCGATGTTCGATGCGCTCAAGACCGGCAAGAAGGCCGAGTTCGCGCTCGACGTGCTTGATGCCGAGATGTTCGAAACCCTGACGGTGCCGCGCTACATCGCCGAAGGGCTGGCCTGGCTGCAGGAACGGCTCAAGAAGAAGCAGATCGAAATATTGCCGGCGATTGAGGGAGGGGCGGCATGACCGCCGTGAGCACCGACGATCTGATCGATGCAGTGGCAGACGAGACCATTCGCGACTGCCTCGATCTCGCCGCGCCGCGAAGCTTCTTCCTCTACGCAGGCGCCGGCTCGGGCAAGACCCGGTCTTTGGTCCGTGCAGTGCGCGACCTTTGTGAGCGCCAAGGCCGCCAGATGACGCTGACTGGCCAGAAGATTGCGGTCATTACCTACACCAACGCCGCCTGCGACGAGATCGTGCAGCGTCTCGAATTCGATCCCCGGGTCGACGTTTCCACCATACACGCCTTCGCCTGGTCGTTGATCCGCGGCTATGACGCCGACATACGCAAGTGGGTCGACGCGAACTTGCTCGCCGAGATTGCGGAGCTTGAAGAAAAGCAGGCGAAGGGCCGGGGTGGCAAGGCTGCGATCGAGCGCGCGCAATCGATCGAGAGCAAGACCCGACGCCGCGAGAAACTCCGCGAGATCATGCGGTTCATCTACAGCCCGACCGGAGACAATCGCACGCGCGATTCCCTTAATCACGCCGAGGTCATCGCTATGACCGCGGCATTCCTTAACGCGAAGTCGGGCCTGCGCCGGCTCCTCATTGCCCGCTATCCCATCCTGTTGATCGACGAGAGCCAGGATACCGCAAAGCGCCTCATGGACGCGCTGCTTGATGTCCAGGCGGCATTCCCCGCGCAGTTCTGCCTGGGGCTGTTCGGCGACACCATGCAGCGTATCTACGCCGATGGTAAGGTCGGCCTCGCCGAAGCGATCCCTGAAGCGTGGGCGAGGCCGCGCAAAGCGATGAACCATCGGTGCCCCAAGCGCGTGATTGCGCTCATCAACAAGATTCGCGCCGATGATGATAAACAAGAGCAACAGCCGCGGAGCGACGCACCGGAAGGGACCGTCCGGCTGTTCCTTGCGCCTGAGACGGTCGCCAGTAAAAGGGATGTCGAAGCGACCGCAGCGACGAGAATGGCCGAGCTGACCGACGATGAAGGCTGGCTCCCCGGACGTAACAGAGTGAAAACCCTCGCGCTCGAGCATATGATGTCGGCGCGCCGGTTCGGGTTCGAACGTTTTTTCGGGTCGCTCTATGCCTATGAGCCGATGCGGACTGGGCTGCTCGACGGCACTGGCCGCGGTCTCGGCTTCTTCACCCGCGAGTTGCTCCCACTGGCAAATGCTCTGGCGGTAGGCGACCGATTTGCGATCGCAGCGGCGATCCGCCAGACTTCGCCGCTGCTCTGTCGGCAGCGGCTGGCGGAAGCCGGGGAGAAGCAGCAGGAGGAGTTGGTGCGTGCCAGGGCCGCGTGCGACGGGCTTCGGGCGCTACTGCTGGCCGGAGATCCGCCATCTCTGCGCGTCGTGCTGCGCTACGTGGCCGCTACCGAGTTGTTCGTTGTTCCCGACGTTCTGCAGCCGTTCGTTCCTGAGGTGCCTGCGGACACGGCGGCGGCCGAGCAGGAGGAGGACGAGAGCACCGAAGCGGGCGCCTGGCGTCGGGCGCTCGACGCGCCATTTCGCGAGATCGAGAGATATGATCGCTACGTCGGCGGCGTATCTCAATTCGATACCCATCAGGGCGTGAAGGGGCGCGAGTTTCCGCGCGTGATGGTGGTGATTAGCGACGACGAAGCGCGCGGCTTCCTGTTTAGCTACGGCAAGATCATGGGGACCAAGGAGAAGTCTAAAACCGACCTCGAAAATGAGGCGGCGGGTAACGACACCAGTATCGAACGCACCCGTCGTCTCTTCTATGTGACCTGCAGTCGTGCTGAGGAGAGCCTGGCGATCGTCTATTATTCCGACAATCCCAACCTGGCGCGCACGGCCCTGCTAGAACGTGGCTGGTTCGCCGACGACGAGGTTGAGACCATTGCCTCCTGAGAGCCGATTGGATGCCGGGCTAATCTCTACCAGCAGTCAAGACAGCTCAATTCTTGTGATGGACGTTCCCTAGAGTGCAGAGGGTCGCAATGCATCCGGACGTGAATATTGTTTTGGAGCGCGTCCAGACTCTGGTTACGGACGATTTTTACCAGACTGATCGGCGGAGCTTGGTGCGCGCGTATATCGCGTGTCTAAGCTTTCCAGATTTATGTATGGCCATCTCTGCATCACTCGATGCGACGCTCCTTGTGCGGCTAGCGCTTCGCCGACGTCTGCTGCGCCTTCTTGCGAACGGGCTCGATGACGCCGCGCCCGTGGTCGATCTAGTCGAATACACAGCCGTAGCTTCGGACAGTGCCCGCAACTTGAGGCGCGCTGCAGACGCGCTTCACAGCGAGGTTTTCGCATACCTGCCTCTAAACTCACAGCAAATGCTCCTGGAGCGATGGGTAGATCGCGGCGGTCGCGGCGCTATGGCGCGCTGGATCAAGGCGGTGAAAGCGCACGAAAGCCACTTTGAGGCCCCTATAGCTCTTGGTTATTGGCGCGCCTGGGGAGATTTTCGGGCAGCTAAAGCGCTGGCTTATCAGGCCAAGCCTGAATTCTTGGAAGCGATCATTCCAGAGCTGGTTGCTCGGTGTGAGGAAGGTTGGATTATCGCGAAGGCTATAAGGAGATGCGGAGATACGACGGCAGAGGTCTGGGACGAGCTGCGTCAGCGACATCCAGCAACATACCTCTATCTCTGCGCTCAAATGGCTAGGGTAGTCAGTGACGATGAAGCCTTGGAACTGGTCCATCAATGCAACGTGGGGCTAATCGACAACGAACGAGGCTTGGCAATCTGGGCTGTAGGTCAGATGCGTAAAGTAACGGTGCTGGACCGTATCGTTGATGCGTTCGAAGTCCTAAAGCAGCGCGACGCGGAGCAGTGGGCGCGTCTGTACGGACACCCAGCGGATGCGCCCGCTTGAGCTGACCAGTGTTGCCGCTGCGCGATGACAACCGGTGGCAGGCACCGCGGCGCTGAAAGCAGCTGGCAGGCTTGTCGCCATTCAGCCCTCCCATCCGCCTCAAGCCGCCTCGGAAATCCTCGTCGACCCGGCGACCTGAATGCGGTTCCGCCCGAGGAGGGCTTTGGCCTTGTAGAGCGCGAGGTCGGCGGCCGAGAGCAGCGCGGCCAGTTCGGTCGCGTTCGATTGCGCTTCGGCCAGCCCGATGCTGACGGCCGCCGTCAGGTTCAAGCCATCGCCTCGCGCTGCGCGTTCGGCGAATGCCCTGGCGACGGCTTTGCCGATCTGGCTTGCCGTCTTGCTGTCCCGGCCGGGTAGCAGGAGCGCGAACTCTTCCCCGCCCAACCGGCCGAGGATCGCGTCCGCGCCGGCGATCTCGCGCGCCACCGTGGCGAAGAGTTTTAGCACCTCATCCCCCGCGTCATGGCCGTAGCGGTCATTGATCGCCTTGAAGTGGTCGAGATCGAAGGCGAGCAGGCAAACCGGCCGCTGCGCCACCCCATCCCGCAACGCCCTGGCGCCATGCTCGAAAAACCCCTGCCGGTTGCGCAGTCCGGTCAGGAAATCCGTCCGGGAATCCGCCAGGAGCTGAGCCTGGTATTCCTCGCGGATCAGCGCCAACAAGGCCATCGGCATGGCCATCATGAAGCGGACGGCCTCGTACATCGTGGCCTCCAGTCGAAGGAGGCAAGCGATCAGAAGCCAGGCAGCTTACGACGTGACGCGTCAGGGACAATGCTGAAGTCGGGGAGCCGGAAGCGCCATTCCTGACGGTGAGGTCGGGACCCTGCCCGGAGACTTGGTGTCCGGCTTGCTATTTTGCGCCACGCGATATCTGCGCGCTGTCCTGCACCGGAAGGGGCGCTGACAGAGCGCAGGCACCGCGGCTGAAGACCTGTCAGCCACGCTGGCTTGTTGGCAGGGAGCGCTTCAACGCGCGCCCCGCCAGCAGCCTGCGCAGGGCAAGCCGCTTGACCGGTCCGGTTCGCGCAGGCCGGGAATGCGACCTGGAGACGCAAGACATCAGACGGCTTTCATGAGCGCGTCGAAGATCGGGCTATCCTGCGCAGCCAGCATGCGGCTGACCTCGAAATGGTTCTGCCCTTCGGCGCGAAGCAGCTGCGTTGCCTTTCCCGCCTTCTCCAGGCTTGCGTGGAACGTCGTGGCGTGGCGCCGGTACTCGTCGGTTTCAGCCTCGCCATAAGCGACGAGAACGGGGCAGGTCAGCGCTTCGACATGGCGGATCGGGCTGAATGCCGCGATCTCGGCTGCGGTCAGGCCGAGATAGCGCCCGCGCGCGCTGAGCATCGGCCCTTCCAGATCATAGGCGCCGCTGGCGCAAAGCGCCCCGGCGACCCTGCCAGGCGCGATGCGATGCGGCGTCTCGGCGGTGAGCGCGGCCGCGACGAGATGCGCCCCCGAGGAGTGGCCGATCACGAACAGGCGTTCGGGGTTATAGCCCAACTCGCTGGCGTGCTGGGCGAGCCAGCCGATGCCGCGCTGGACCTGCATCACCATCTCGGGCAGCCGGACCGCGGGAATGCTGGCGAAGCCGAGCACGGCGAAGTTCATTCCGGCGGCCACGAAGGCTTCCGCCGCAAAGGCGCTGTCCATCCGGTCGAGCATGCGCCAGGCGCCGCCATGGACATAGATGACGAGCGGCGCCCGCTTTGAGGCCGCCGGGAACAGGTCGATCCGCTCGGCCGACCCCTCGCCATAGGCGAGCGGGCGGCAGGTGAGGTTGCGATGCGCAGCAAGGCTCGCCTCGCGGTACCAGGCGATGATCTCGTCGGCATTGGCGGCCCAGGCGCCCTGATTGTAGTTCAGGTCGAGCCGGGCCTGATCATAGTCGAGAAAGACGGCTTTCGTCGGCAGTTCGGTCATGGCGGCCTCCCTCAGCGCCCGCCGCCGGCGTCCGCGCGATAGACGATCTGCCCGTCGACGACGGTCAGCAGCGACTCGATCCGGGCGAGCTCGTCGGGCGCGCAGCGGAGCGGGTCGGCCGAGAGCACGGCCAGATCCGCGAGCTTGCCGATGGCGATGCTGCCCCTCTCGCCCTCCGCGAAGGTCAGCTTCGCGCCGCCGAGCGTCGCGCATTCCAGCGCCTCTTCGCGTGTCAGGGCCTGTTCGGGGGAGATGACGGCGCCGGTCCGGTCGCGTCGGTTGACCGCATGGGCGATCGAGTGGAACAGGCTGAGCGGTGCGTTGTCGCTGCCGAACGAAATCGGCACGCCGGCCTCGCGCAGGGAGCGCAGCGGCACGATCTCGCCAGCCCGCTCGCGCCCGAGCTTTTCGACCAGCTCGCTGCCGCGCTTGTAGATATAGGCGGTCAGATGCGTGGTCACCGCCAGCCCGAGATCGGCAACCCGCTTCACCTGGTCCGGCGTCAGGCTGACGACATGGCCGAGCACCCAGCCCTGGCCGGCGAGCGGGGTGACGTTGTCCACCTCGGCGAAGAGGTCGAGCATATTGGGCAGGATGCCGACCGCCCGGATGCCGTTGCGCGCGGCTTCGATCAGCACCGTCTTCAGGGCATCGCGCGGCAGCGACGAATTATAGTGGAAGCCGGCCCAGCCTGTCTGCGGAAAGGCTGCGCTGCGCAGCTCCCGCTCCACGGAATCGTCGATCTCGCCGTAGAGCCCGGCCATACCGAGCCAGGCGTCGCCCAGTCCCCGGCCGGCGAGCCAATGTCCCCAGGACTTGAGCAGGGCCCGGCAATCCTCCGCCGAGGTCGAGGGCCAGGCCGGGCTGAAGATCATCGATGCCCGCACGGTCTGGCGACCCTCGGACCGGACCTGCCGATAGGCGTCCAGCACCTCGGCGGCAATGCCGTGGCCCTCGAACACGCTGGTCGTGCCCGCCCGGTTGTAGAGTTTCATCGATGCCGCGAGCGCGCCGGCCCGCTCGCTGGCGGAGAAATGCGGCGCCCGGCGCATCAGGCTCATCTCGACCACCGGCATCTTGTTGGTCTCGACGAAGATGCCGTTCGGCTCGCCTGCGGCATCGCGGCAGATCTCGATGGACGCGGCCGGCGCCACCGTCGAGGCATCGATGCCGGCCAGCCGCAGGGCGCGGCTGTTGGCGATCGAAACCAGTGGCAGGGTCGAGCGCCAGTAGCCCCAGATCGAGCGGATATAGACCGGGTTGTCAGGCGCGGCGCGGTCAAGGTCCCAGCGGTCGGGGAAGCGATGTTCGGCGATTCCCGCCAGCACGCTCTCATAGCTGGGGGGAATGCCGATCGGCATGGTGATGATCCACTCGCCCGGCTTCTTCGTTCGGGCGATCTCGGCGATGCGCGCGACGATGTCCTCGATCGAACGGCAATCGGCGAGCGAGGGCAGCACGCTCTTCAGGCCTTCGCGGTCGAGATGGGCATGGCCATCGATGAGGCCGGCGGTGACGGTCTTGCCGGCGAGATCGACATGCTCCGTCTCGGCCGAGGCAAGGGCGGCGATCTCGCTGGAGCTCCCAAGTGCGACGATACGGTTTCCCGCGATGGCCAGGGCCTCGCAGGGCCCCGCCTCACTGAGAATCCGGCCATTGACCAGAACGAGCGACGGGCTGGTGCCGGGGAGAACGGACGGCATGGATATCCTCATCAAGGCTTGTCTGGGCCCGGTGTGACCGGCGACGGGCGGGAAGGACGGGCGGGACGGACGCGAAAGCGCGAAGGGGTCAGGAAGCGGGGCCGGGGGCGCCGTCGAGATCGGAGGCGACGAAGACCTTGCGGGTGAATTCGATATGCTCGTCGAGCAGCCTGACGGCGCGATCGACGTCATGGTCCAGGGCCGCATTCATCAAGGCGGTATGCGGCTCGAGCGCCAGCGCATCGCGCAAGGCCGCGAAGGCGGGGCTGTCCTGCCATGGCGTGCCCGCCGCGCTGTGCGAAAGCGCGGGCGCGATCGACAGGATGCGGTGATGCCGGCGCAGCTGATCCTTGATCTGCACGTAGAAGCGCATCAGCCAGCGCGACGTGCAGGCGGCCAGCAGGGCCAGATGGAACGCCTCGTGCCGCTCTTCCCAATCGCTGATGACCAGCTCTTCCGGCTTTTCCACCGGCGGCGTGCAGCGCGAGAGCCGGAAATGGGCGGCGACCAGCGCGGTCTCCCACGCCTCGTCGCCATTGGCGATGGATTCCGCCAGCATCGGCAGCTCGACCAGGCGCCGGGCCCTGGTCAGGTCGCTCAACTCCTCCAGCGAGACGGGCGCGACCGCGTAACCCTTGTTGGCGCTGGAGGTGACCAGGCGCTCGGCCTCAAGGCGCGACAAGGCCTCGCGCAACGGGGTCCAGCCGATGCCGTAGGCCTCCCGCATGGCGCCGAGCTTCAGCGGCGCACCCGGCCGCAGCCGCGTTTCGAGGATCTCCTGGCGCAGCGTCCGGTAGGCGGTTTCGGTCTTGGTGGCGACGTCGGTTTCGTCCATTGGATCCTCGCATGCTACCGGCAATATATATAATATGACGCGATTGGCAAAATTATATATATCAATTGACATCTTCGATATCGGTCTCGATAGTCCCCGACAGATGGGCCGCGCTGGCGGCATCGGCTATGAGTGGAGGCGAGATGAACCTGGCATCGCTGGACAGGGCAGGGGTGGCGTCCGAGATCGCGCGGCGCGACGGCGCCGATCCGCTGGGGCACCTGCGCGCCCGTTTCCATCTGCCTGCGGGCGCGATCTATCTGGCCGGCAATTCGCTCGGCCCGGCGCCGGTGGCTGCCTTCAGCGACATGGCGGTCGCCATGCGCGAGGAATGGGCGGAAGGGCTGGTGCGCAGCTGGAACGATGCCGGCTGGTTCGCCCTGGTCAATACGCTGGGCGACCGTCTGGGGCGTCTGATCGGCGCGGCGCCAGGGCAGACGGTGGTGTGCGATTCCGTCTCGGTGAATGTCTACAAGGCGCTGCATGCCGCGCTCGCGCTGCGCCCCGATCGCAATGTCATCGTCGCCGAAGGCGGCAGCTTCCCCACCGATCTCTATGTCGCCGAAGGCGTGGCGGCCGGGCGGCCCGATCTCGTCCTGAAGCTCGAGGGCGTCGACGCCCCGCGGATCGAGGATCTGGTCGACGAGCGCACCGCGGTCGTGCTGGTCAACCATGTCGACTACAAGACCGGCGAACTGCGCGACATGGCGGCGCTCAACCGGCTGATCCACGCCAAGGGCGCCGTCGCGGTCTGGGACCTCTGCCACAGCGCCGGCGTCGTGCCGGTCGATCTCGACGGCGCGGGAGCCGATCTCGCGATCGGCTGCACCTACAAATACCTGAACTGCGGTCCGGGCGCCCCGGCCTTCATCTATGCGGCGGCGCGTCATCACGATGCCCTGTCGCAGCCGCTCTCCGGCTGGTGGGGCCATGCCGCCCCCTTCGCCTTCGAGCGCGGCTACCGGCCGGCAGGTGGCATCCAGCGCCTGCTGTGCGGAACGCAGCCGATCCTGTCCATGCGCGTCGTCGACGCCGGCCTCGCCGCGATCGAGGATGTCGAGATGTCCGCACTGCGGGCCAAGAGCCTCGCGCTGACCGATCTGTTCATGGAGCTGGTCGAGCCGGTCTGCCACGCCCATGGCGCCGCCATCGTCACGCCGCGCGCTCATGCGGCGCGCGGCAGCCAGGTCTCGATCACCTCAGACAACGGCTATGCCGTCGTACAGGCCCTGATCGCGCGCGGCGTCATCGGCGATTTCCGGGCCCCGGACATGATGCGCTTCGGCTTCGCACCCGCCTATCTCGGCTATGCCGATATCGAGCGCGCCGCCCATGCCTTCAACGACGTCATGACCTCGGGGATCTGGCGCGACGAGCGTTTCGCCAAACGGCGCGCCGTGACCTGACGGCGCCGCGATACGGCCAACAGCAAGAGCGCAGCCGGCGAACCCCGCGCATGCGCCGGTCAAAAAATGAGCGCAAGTCCGCAAGCCGTTTGCAGCGGCGAGCGGCGGTTCCAGGGGAGGGACACGTGAAGACTCTGTTCAAGGCAGGATTCGTCAAGGCAGGACTCATGAAGTCTGGCCTCGCTGCAGCCGCGTTGGCGGCGGCCGCGACATTTTCCGCTGCGGCCCAGGCCGGGCCGACGCTCGATGCCATCCGCAAGCGCGGCGAAGTCACCTGCGGGGTCAGCACCGGCATCGGCGGCTTCTCGATCGCCGACAGTTCGGGCCGCTGGACCGGGCTGACGACCGATTTCTGCCGGGCGGTCTCGGCGGCGGTGCTCGGCGATGCCGCACGGGAGAAGTTCGTCCCGCTCAGCCCGCAGCAGCGCTTCACGGCCCTGCAATCGGGCGAGATCGACATGCTCACCACCGTCGCGACCTGGACGCTGACACGCGACGCCTCGCTCGGCCTGCTCTATGCCGGCGTCTATTTCTACGACGGCCAGGGTTTCCTGGTGCCGAAATCGCTCGGCCTGAAGAGTGCGCTCGAACTGGACGGCGCCAGCATCTGCACCGCCACCGGCACGACGAGCGAGCTCAATCTCGCCGATTATTTCCGGGCCAACGGCAAGAAATTCACGCCGGTCGTGTTCGAGGCCCAGAACGAGGCGCGGGCCGCCTTTTTCAGTGGCCGCTGCCAGGCCTTCTCTGCCGACATGTCCTATCTGTCCTCGGTCAGGGCTTCCGACGCACCCAATCCCGACGAATGGCAGATCCTGCCGGACATGATCTCGAAGGAGCCGCTCGGGCCGGTCGTCGGCCGCAACGACCTGGAATGGTTCACCGCCGTCAAATGGGTCCTGATGGCGCTGATCGAGGCGGAGGAGAAGGGCATCACCGCCGCCAATGTCGACCAGATGAAGGAGAGCGCGAACCCGGAGATCAAGCGCCTGCTCGGCGTCACCGGCGATATGGGCCAGAGACTCGGCCTCGACCCGGGCTGGGCCTATCGCGCGATCAAGCGGGTCGGCAATTACGGCGAGATCTTCGAACGTAATGTCGGCCCCAGGACGGCTCTGCGCATGGAGCGCGGTGCCAACGCGCTCTGGACAAAGGGCGGGCAGATGTACGCCATGCCGACGCGCTGAGATGAGCGCCGTCGCGATCGCGCCGACGCGCCTGGCGAGAGGCTGGAACGACCCGTCCTTTCGGGCCCTGGCGACGCAGGTGATCGTGCTGGCCGTGCTGGCCGGCACCATCGCCTTCCTCGCCACGAACCTCGTCGGCAATCTGGAGGCGCGCTCGATCCGGACGGGCTTCGGCTTCGTCTGGCAGGCGGCCGGCTTCGAGATCGGCCAGAGCTTCATCGCCTACAGCGCCAGCGCGAGTTTCGGCCGGGCGCTGTTGGTCGGTCTGCTCAACACGCTCGTGGTTGCCGTGCTCGGGATCGTGCTGTCGACGCTTGCCGGCTTCGTCGTCGGCATTGCCAGCCTGTCGCGCAATCCCCTCGTCAGCCCGCTGGCCAGGCTCTATGTCGAGCTCGTCCGCAACACGCCGCTGCTGCTGCAGCTCTATCTCTGGTACGCGGTGCTGACCCAGATGCTGCCGGCCGCTTCGGCTGCGCCGCAGCTGCTTCCCGGTGTCTATCTCGCCAAGAGCGGCCTGCATTTCCCGGTGCTGCAGCATGGCGCCGACCTCATCCTGGTGGCGGTGATCGTCGGCCTCGTCGCCTTCGCCGGTCATGGCCTGTGGGCCCGGCGCCGGGCGGAGCTGACGGGCGCGCCGGCGAAGCTCTGGCCCGGATTGCTGCTGCTCCTGCTGCCGCTTGCCACCGTGGCGCTCGATCTCGCCGCGACGACCTCCTTCGACATGCCGCGGCCGACCCGCTTCGGCTTCTCCGGCGGCGGCATGATCACGCCGGAACTGACGGCGCTCCTGATCGGGCTGTCGCTCTACAACGCCGCCTTCATCGGCGAGATCCTGCGTGCCGGGATCCTGTCGGTCAGCCGCGGCCAGCGCGAGGCCGCCGCTGCGCTGGGGCTGACGCAGGGCCAGGCGCTGCGCCTGGTGGTGATCCCGCAGGCGATGAAGGTCGCCGTGCCGCCGCTCGCCAGCCAGTATCTCAATCTGGCCAAGAACACCTCGCTCGCCATCGCGATCGGCTATCCCGACCTGATGTCGATCGGGAACACGATCATCAACCAGACCGGCCAGGCGGTCGAGGTCATCGCAATCCTGATGAGCGTGTACCTCGCGCTCAGCCTCGCGATCTCGGGCTTCATGAACTGGTACAATAGCCGCGTCGCGCTCAAGGGGGCGTCATGAGCGCCGCCGCCCCTTCGGTGCGGGAACGCCTGTTCGGCAGCGTCGGCAACACGCTGCTGACGGTCGTGATGCTCGGCCTCTTCGTCACCTACGTCCCGTCGCTGCTGCGCTGGGCCGTGTTCGATGCAACCTGGTGGGCGGCGTCTCCGGCGACCTGCCGCGCCATGGGCGGGGCCTGCTGGGCCTTCGTCCACGAGAAATTGCGGCTGATCCTGTTCGGCCGCTACCCGTTCGAAGAGCAGTGGCGACCTTTCGCTGCCTTGCTGCTGACCATCGCACTGGTGCTGGCGAGCTGCTCGCTGCGCTTTGGGGTGCGGGCCGTCATCGCGGGCTGGCTGCTGGGGATCCCCGCCGTGATCGTCCTGATGCGCGGCGGCGTGCTCGGCCTGTCCTTAGTGGCGACCGATCTATGGGGCGGGCTGCCGCTGACGGTTTTCCTCGCGGTCGGCGGCATCCTCGGCGCATTCCCGCTCGCCATTGCGCTGGCACTCGGACGGCGCTCGCAACTCGGCATCATCAGGGGTGTCTGTGTCATGTTCATCGAAATGGTCCGCGGCGTCCCGCTGGTCAGCGTGCTGTTCATGGCCTCGTTCATGATTCCGCTCTTCCTGCCGGGAAAGCTGCAGGTCGATGCTCTGCTGCGTGCCCTCATCGCCATCACGCTGTTCAGCGCGGCCTATCTGGCGGAAGCCATCCGCGGCGGCCTGCAGGCCGTGCCCGCCGGGCAGGAGCAGGCGGCCAAGGCGCTCGGGCTCGGCTATTGGCAGACATCGTTGCTGGTTGTCGTGCCGCAGGCGCTGCGCCTTGCCGTTCCGGCGATCGCCAACCTGTTCATTGGCCTGTTCAAGGATACGTCGCTCGTCGGCATCGTCGGCCTGACCGACCTCCTGCTCGCAACCAAGCAGGCGCTGGGCGATCCGCAATGGCGCAGCTTCTCGCTCGAAGGCTACCTCTTCGTCGCTCTGCTCTATGTCGCGTTCTGCTCCTTCATCTCGCATTACAGCCGCGCGCTGGAGACGCGCCTGCAACGCCAGGCGGTGTGAGGGTCTCGCGAGCCGCAAAGGGGGAAAGAAGGGTCATTCAAGCCTGCTTCTGCGGAGGCAGCCGCCGTCCGCGCAGGTCATGTCTCGTCTCATGCCTCGTCCTCCTCTCCGGGAGCCCTCGGCTGCGGACCGCCTTGATCCAGCTTGGAGACTACCGGCAGGTAATGAAGACGCTCGCCTTCTTCGCCCGCTCGGCAAGATCGGCGGGGTCCAGCTTCTCTCCCGGCAGCCCGACGTCAAATGCGATCTGATTGGCATCGAGAAAGCTCGCTGCCAACGACGCCTTCACGGCGAAGTTGACGTTCTGGGGAAGATCGCCTTGGGACTCAGCCAACTTGATCGCATCGAGCTTTGCGGTGACCACGCCCACGACATTGCCCGAAGCATCGACGAGCGGGCCACCTGAGTTCCCCGATTGCACCGGGGCAGAGACTTGAAGATACCGGCTGTCATCCCGAAGGCCCGCCAGCGCCGTGACATTGCCGAGCGTGAAGTTTCCTGTCGTCGCCAGCAGGTCGGTGTGTGGAAATCCAAAGGCTGCGATGCCTTCTCCCAACCGGACACTGGCTCGAATGGGGAGGGTGCGCTCCACGAGCCCCGCCAGCTTCAACACCGCAAGGTCGTTTATCGCGTCCCGCGCGAGCACCTGAGCGGGACCGGGAGTGCCGCCGTCCGGCCGCGCTGTAATGGTCGTGCACTCCTTGACGACATGGGCATTGGTCAGAATGTGCCCAGCCTTCGAGACGAAGAAGCCTGAGCCGCTGGATCCGGCTTTCTTTGGCGGTTCGGCACTGACCGGCGGCGGAGTTGGAGTCGGGGCAGGGGTCGGCAGGCTAGCGACCTCGGGTTCGCTCTTCTCCCACGGATATCCCCCGCGTTTCACGGTGGGGAATGGCGCTCCCGTCATCGAAGCCCAAAGGGACCCGGAAATGACCGTGACGAGCCGATTTCCGAAGACGGGAGCGTCATCGTCAGACCACGACATATCGAAGCCGAGAATGCCTCCAGCATCGGTATGGTAACGGACGTAGCGGTTATACCTGCCTTGGTTTCCGGTGATGACGAAGAAATCGCCCTTCAGGACTTTGAAGTTGATGTGGTCGCCGCCTCGGACCATCTCCCGCAAAGTGACGTCGTAGGCGGTTTTCACGTCTATGGTCGGGTAGGAATTGAACAAAAGCTTGAATCTGTTGCGCGGCTCCTTGATTTCGACGCCGCGCTCGGTCCGAAAGGCAGCGAGGTCGAGCCCTATCGGGACCCAAATTGAGCGGCCGCGGGTCGGATGGGGAACCCAGCGTAATCCCCAGCCCTTCAGTACCGAGGAGGCCGACGCAAGCATTTGCCCCACCTGGGCCTCCGTGAGGATGCCATTGGGGGCCTCTCCGCGTGCCCGCTGAAGGTCTTTGGTCGCTTCAAAGAGCCTCCGGGAGAAATTTACATTGGGCACGGCCGGCCAATGCCCCGCGCTCGTCAGGAAGACCTGAAACCAGAGTCGGGTGTTGAGCTCGAGGCTCAAGAATGCCCGCTCAGCGTCCCTGAAATTGGGGTCATAGGTTTGCGCGGCAGCTGGCCTGAACGCGGCCAGCAACGCCAACACCAAAGCGATTACTCGCGAACGCATACCCAACCCAGCCCCTCGACGAATTCTAATCTACGGTACGGTTGGGAGAGGTTAAGTCAACGCGCGGATCGACATAGCGTTAGTGCGCAGCCGTGCGCCTGGCACACACGCGCAATTCGGCGGGACAGCACGCTGGTCCCGGCGGGCCCTACGGCTATCGTTGACCGCGACGGCGGCTGGCGACCTTCCCGCGACGGCACCCCCGGTGCGCATCACGCCGCCTCGGACACCCCTTTCGCCCCGGCAATCTGGATGCGGTTCCTTCCTAGCGCTTTTGCCTTGTAGAGGGCGAGGTCGGCGGCCGAGAGCAGTTCGGCGAGGGCGGTTGCGTTCGATGCGGCTTCGGCCAGCCCGATGCTGACGGTTGCCGTCATCTGCAAGCCATCGCTTCTCGCGGCACGTTCGGCAAATTCCCTGGCCACAGTCTCGCCGATCCGGCTGGCTGCCATGCTGTCCAGGCCCGGCAGCAGGATCGCGAACTCTTCCCCGCCCAGGCGGCCGATGACCCCGTTCGCGCCGGCGATGTCGCGCGACACGGCGGCGAAGAGCCTTAGCACCGCATCGCCGGCGTCATGCCCGTAGCGGTCATTGATCGCCTTGAAGTGGTCGAGATCGAAGGCGAGCAGCGAGACCGGCCGTTGCGCCGCGCCATCCCGCAGCGCCCGGGCGCCATGTTCGAAAAACCCCTGGCGGTTGCGCAGCCCGGTCAGGAAATCGGTGCGGGAATCGGCCAGGAGCTGCGCCTGATACTCCTCGCGGATCAGCGCCAGCAAGGCCATCGGCATGGCCATCATGAAGAGGACGGCCTCGTACATCGTGACCTTGGCGAGAACCGGCAGCAGGCTCTCCCCGTAGGTTGTGACGAGCACAGGCGCGACAGTCGCGCGCAGGAGATAGAACAGGCCGTGGCAGACGAAGACCCCGACCGCGATCGGCCGGGATCGCAGGGGCTTCACAGCGCGGCTGCGCAACAGGACAAGCGCCGTCAGGCCGCAGATCGCGGCGATCGGAAGCGAGCCGACATAGGTCCAGAAGAACACCGGAACCTCTTCGCCGCCGATGGCCCAGGCAGCGGCCAGGACAATGAGCACTGCGGCGCAGCGGCCGATGCGTACGCGCTCGTCGAGGCATCTGACGCCCTGGAGAACCAGGAGGTAGCCGAGAACCATGACGATATTGGTGAGGGCTGGGCCGGTGATGCCGGGAAACGCCTCGCGCCTCATGGCCAGCAGGCAGCCAATGGCGAAAGCGACATAGCCGGCGGCCCATATTCCGAGTGGGCGCGAGCGCTGGGCATGCGCCTTGCGCTCCCAGAGCGTCATCGCTGCGGCGACCAGCGATGTTCCAACGGTCAAGTACCAGAGGGTCGGAAGGTCCATGTTCATCGCGTCATTGGGACCTGGCCTCTGGCACGTCAGGCGAGGTCGGGAGGGTCCTTTATGGCAGCGTCACTCCTTTCATGTGCTGGAAAGGAATTAACATTTGTTGAGCTTGACGGCGCACCTCGCGTCATCATCCGAGCCGGAAACCTGCCCGAGCCTTGAGAAGCCCGGGAGCCTCTGCGATAGGATGAGGCCTGAAAGCCATCGCGGAGGGGCTCATCCTGCGTATCGTCGTCGAGCGTGCCCTGCGCCGGAACTGGGACCGCCTGTTTTTCTATGCGCTGCGGCTGAGCGGCAGCCGGGACGCGGCGGCCGATCTGCTGCAATCCTGCGCCATGAAGGCGCTGGCCGCGTCGCCGCCCGAGGAGGACGAGCGTCTCCGGCCCTGGCTCTTCACGATCCTGCGCAATCTCTGGATCGACGAGCATCGCCGCGGGCAGGCCTCTGTGCTTGCCGCCACCGAGGCGGAAGCGCCCGAGGGCGCGTTTTGGCGCCATCATGACAGCCTGATCGCCGAGATCACCGTGCGCCAGGCGCTCGAACGCCTCGATCCGTCGCATCGCGACATCCTCGAACTGATCGATCTCGCCGGGTTTCGCTATGGCGAGGCGGCCGAGATTCTCGGCATTCCCACGGGGACCGTGATGAGCCGGATCAGCCGGGCGCGGGCAGCGCTGCTGGAGGCGATCGAGGGCGGCAATCTCCGCGTCCTGCCCGCACGGCGCCGCCAGGCGGGTGGCTGACATGACCGGGCGCGAAACCATCTCCTGGGATCTGCTCAACGCCTATGTCGATGGCGAGCTGGAGCCGGGCGAGGCGGCCAAGGTCGCAGTTGCGATCGCGGCCGATCGCGAGATCGCCGCCAAGGTCGCGACGCTGACGCATCTGCGCGCCACCATGCGCGCGCTGCCGCCGCAGGAAGAGGCGCCGGCCTTCGTCTTGCCGGAAGCCTCGCCGCCAACACGGCTGAAACCTCGGCCATGGCTGCAGGTGGCCGCCGCGCTGCTGATCGCCTGCGGGCTCGGCGTGGCCTGGTTCGGGCTGTATCGCGCGGACCCGGCAGAACCGCCGCTGACGGCGGCGGTTGCCGCGCATCGGCTTTGGCTCGCGCAAGGGCCGGCCGGCCAAGGGCCCGCGGCGCCGCGCCTCGGCGTCGAACTGGCGGGCGCCGATGTCGATGCCTTGCCGGATCTGTCGCTCGCCTCGCTGCGCCTCGTGCATCTCTCGCTCGACCCCGCCGTGCGGCGCGGCGGCGGCGTGCTTGCCGGCTATGTCGGACCCAATGGCTGCCGCGTCGGCCTGTGGATTGCGCCGGTCGATAACAGCCTGCCGGCACGGCCAGCCGTCCAGGATCGCGATGGTTTCGCGATCCGCGCCTGGCACGGCCACCACGCAAGCTACGCCCTGATCGGGCAGGGCATCGATCCCGCCCGCCTCGATGGCATCGCCGCGCTCGTCGCCAGGCTGACCGAGGATGAACGCAGTATCCCGCGCGAGCAGATCGCGGCGCTGGCCGAGGCGCGCAGCCTCCGCCCGGCCTGCGTCGGCTGACGGTTCTTTCGCTCCGCCAGAATATTTTTCTCGACCTGGAATAAATCGCATCGGCCCGGCGTCGTCTCCAGCGAGGAACATGTCCTCGGGAGAAGACACCATGTTGGAAGACGTCCAGGCGCGGGATGCCGCCGCCGAACCGCATCACGATTCAATCCCCGAACGCTCCACCGCCCCGCGCGCATCGCGACGCCTCCTGCTCGGCGGCAGCCTGGCAGCGCTCGGCGCCTCGCTTGGCGGCCTGCCGCGCCTCTCGATCGTATCGTCGGCTGCCGCGCAGGGCGCTCCTGCTGCCGCGCCCGCAGCCGCCCCGCCAAAGGGGCCGCAGCCCTTCGATTTTCCGGGCAAGGACAAGGGCCTGGTGCTTCTGGGCGATCGGCCACTCGTCGCCGAGACGCCGGAAAGCCTGCTCAATGACGACACCACGCCGATCTCAAAATTCTTCATTCGCAATAACGGTCAGATCCTCGAGCCGGTGGCGAATGCCGAGACCTGGCAGCTCAAGATCGAGGGCGAGGTCGAGGAGCCGCTGACCCTGACTCTGGCCGAGCTGAAATCTCGCTTCGCGGCACAGACCTTCCGGATGGTGCTGGAATGCGGCGGCAATGGCCGTTCCTTCTACCAGCCAGCCGGGCGCGGCAACCAATGGACCAATGGCGGCGCCGGTTGCGCCGAATGGACCGGGGTGCGCCTCGCCGATGTGCTGAAGGCCGCGGGTCTCAAAGCCGGCGCCAGGTTCACCGGCCATTTCGGCGCCGATCCGCATCTCTCCGGCGACACCACCCGCGATGCGATCTCGCGCGGCATGCCGATCGAGAAGGCGCTCGAGCCGCATTCGCTGATCGTCTGGGCCATGAACGGAGAGCCGCTGCCGCATATCCATGGCGGCCCGTTGCGCCTGCTCGTCCCGGGCTGGCCGGCCTCACTCTCGTCGAAATGGCTGAACCGCATCCTGGTGCGCGCAACCCCGCATGACGGGCAGGGCATGGGCGGAACCTCCTACCGCATCCCGACCGTGCCGCTCATTCCCGGGGCGAATACCGACGGCAAGACCAATTTCACCGACATGACCTCGATGCCGGTGCGCTCGATCATCACCGCGCCCGCCAATGGCACGCGCCTGCCGGCTACTACCCGCGAGGTCGCCCTGCGCGGTGCCGCCTGGGCCGGCGATCACGATGTCGCCAAGGTCGAGGTCTCCTTCGATGCCGGCCAGCGCTGGCAGGCCATGACGCTGGCGAAGCCGAAGAACCGCTATGACTGGGTGCGCTGGACCGGCGCGGTGACCCTGCCGAGCGAGGGCTATTTCGAGCTCTGGGTCCGCGCCACGGATTCCCGCGGGGTTGCCCAGCCGCATGTCGCGACCAACTGGAACCCGCAGGGCTACGGCTCCAACCCGTTCCACCGCACCGCGATCCTGGTCGGTTGACGATGGCCGCGCTTCACTCGCTCCGGATGGCCGCTCTTGCGGCCATCCTCCTCGCCCCCGCCGGCAGTTTTGCCCAGGAAGAGACGCCCGAGTCGCTGCCGGATTTCCGCGGCCGCGACGAAACCTTTGGCTACTGCATCGGCTGCCATTCGATGAAGGTCGTCGGCCGCCAGGGCATGGATCGCGTCCGCTGGGACGAAACCCTGAACTGGATGACCGAGAAGCACAGCATGCCGGCGCCCGATCCGGAGATGCGCGCGATCCTGCTCGACTATCTCGCCCAGGCTTTTCCGCCGAAGGCTCCGGCCCAGAGCGGCGGTTGGGTCAGTCCCTTCGCGCCCAAACCATAGGACTCCAACGATATGAAGCTTGCCTCACTGCTGGGGGCCGCGCTGCTCGCGGCCGCCGCCCAGCCCGCCCGTGCCCAGGATGCCGCCGCCGGCGAGAAGGTCTATGCCCAGTGCCGCGCCTGCCATCAGCTCGGCGAGACCGCCAAGAACACGGTCGGGCCGATCCTCAACGGCGTGATCGGCCAGAAGGCCGGAACCCGCGAAGGCTATGGCTACAGCGCCGCGATGAAGGATTCCGGGCTGACCTGGGACGACGCCACCTTCGCCAACTACATCCAGAACCCGCGCACAAAGGTGCCGGGCACCAAGATGATCTATGCCGGACTGAAGGACGAGAAGCGCATCGCCGATCTGCTGGCTTTCCTCAAGCAGTTCGATGCGAGCGGAAAGAAGGGTGGGTGACGGAGCGCGCCCCGGTGCCCTCTAAAGCATCGGCCCGAAACGTGGATTGCGGTTTTCGGGACAGAGCCGGCGCAAATACAAAGGGTTAGATCATCTGACCGGATAGGATTTCCTGTCCTATGATCTAGCCCGGCCGCGCAGGTTGCAGCGCTTCGTGACGATGACGGCTGGATCGGCGCGCGCCTCGGGCTGGCCGGGGTAGGGCAAGGCACGGTCGCCGGGCCGTGGCGGGCATGACGCTCGAAGCCTTGCGGTCTCTCCGTCCCGCTTCTGCAGTTGCAGGAAGGGGCGAGGCGGGGCACACAGGCTGCAGCATGTTCGGCATCACCCTGCGCACGCAGGACCCTGCAAAGCCCTTCTGGGCGCTGGTCGACAAGGCCTCGGCCTTCGAGACCGCGCCCTCGATCCGCGCGCTCGGCTATTTCCCCCACATCACGCTGGCGCGCTGCCCGGCGATCGGGACATCCAGCCTCGCCGCCGCCGCGGAGGCGCTCGCGGGCGAACCGGCCTTCGCGCTGACCTTCGAGCGGATTGAATTCTTCGATACCGAGCCGCTGGTGCTCTGGCTGAATCCCAGCCTCGATCAGCGCCTGATCGAGGCTCACGCAAGGTTGCATGCACGTGTCGATCCCGCACTCTGCGACCCGCATTACCTCGCGGAGCACTGGAGGCCGCATCTGACGATCGCGATGGCGATCGGTGGGACACAGCGGGAGTCTGCTTTCGACTTCGCCAAGCGGCCGTTTGCGCCGTTCACGCTGACCTTCGATGTCGCGGATTGCCTGTCCTGGCCGCCGGTCAGCATCCTGCAGACGCGAACGCTGGACCAAGAGCCGGCTTAGCAATCGCGTGGATTGAATCGGATGCTCGGGCCCGCCTGCGGCGGTCCTCGCTGCACGGGGAAGAGCGGTGCAGCCTGCCCGTTTGCGGGTGATCGGAAGGGCGCGGCGGGTGGTCAGCAGGCGGCCGGCCGCGTAGCATATCGATGCACAATCGCGGACTGCATCGCCATGCTCTCAAGATCGCTCAAGACCTTCCTGACCGTGGCGCGAACGCTGAATTTCACCCGCGCCGCCGAAGAGGTTCATCTCGCGCAGTCGAGCGTGAGCGACCAGATCCAGGCCCTGGAAACTGAACTCGGGGTTGGCCTTTTCACGCGTTCGAGGCTCGGTCTGGAGCTGACGCCTGCCGGAAAAGTTCTCCAGCCCTATGCCGAGGAGCTGACGCAACTGGCGGATGAAGCGCGGGCGGCGATGAGCGCGATCGCGGCGCACCCTGCCGGATCCGTCACCATCGGCGCGTTGGAGACCATCGCGTCGGCGAAGCTCCCGCAATGGCTTGCAGGCTTTTCGCGCAAGCATCCCGAGATCACGCTCACGATCAAGATCGGGAGCAGCGGAGAACTATTGAGGCAACTGGTGGATGGAGACATCGATGTCGCCTTCCGTTTCGACCAGCCGGATCTCGATGAACGTCTGGCCAGGCGTGCGATAGCGACGGCGCCCCTCGTCATCATCGGGTCCCCCGACAATCGCAGCGCGCTCTCCGGGGATCTTGCTGCATTCGCCGGCGCGCGCTTCATCGTCACCGAAGTTGGATGCGTCTATCGGCGGCTGTTCGACGAGGCTTTCGCTCAGGCGGGCCTCGCACGCCCGAGCCCCGCAGCCGAGGTCGGCAGCATCGCCATGATCGTGCGCCTGGTCGCGAGCGGGGCGGGCCTCGGCCTCGTCCCGCGCTTCGCCGTCACCGAGGCCCTGGAGCGCGGCGAGGTCGCGGACGCACCATGGCCCGGACCGCCGCCCTCGCTCTCGATGATATGGCGGCGCCGCCGCATCCAGCCCGCGGCGCTCAAGCATGTGCTGGCCGCCAGCGACAGTTTCGAACCGGTCAGATCAGCCGGTGTCCGCCCTCGACATGCAATACCGTCCCCGTCGTGAACCCGTTGCCCATCAGGAACCGAACAGCGTCCGCAATGTCATCGGGCTGACCGATCCGCCCAACCGGCAGGCGCTCGGCCATGGCGCCCAGCACCTCGTCCTTGCGGTCTCCGGCGACGAAAGCCCAGATCGGCGTGTCGACCCAGCCCGGCGACACCGCATTGACGCGGATCGGCGCCAGTTCGACCGCAAGCGCCCGGACCAGCCCTTCCAGCGCCGCGTTCACGGCCGCCACCGCAGCCCCGCGGGCCGAGGGCCTGTAGGCGGCGATACCGGAGGTGAAGGTGAGCGAGCCATCGCGACCGATCTTCGAGACGCCATGCTTGGCCAGCAGCAGTGGCGCATAGATCTTGCTGTCCACGGCTCTCTGGACGGCCTTCAGGTCGAGTGCGGGCAGGAGTTCGTAAGCGCCCTCGATGTCAGCCACCGTGCAGACGACATGGTCGAGCGCGTAGACGCGCTCGAAGAGCTTCACCACCTGCTCTTCGCGGGACACATCGGCAACGACGGCGGCGAGCGACCCGGGAAAGCCGAGAGCCTCTTCGGCAGCCCGCAACCGGGCTTCATTGCGTCCGACGATGATGACTTCGGCGCCGGCGTCGAGGCAGTGCCGCGCCAGGGCCAGGCCCATTCCAGAGGCGCCTCCGGCGATGAGAACCTTCTTATGCGCGAGTGCTTTATCCATGATGATCGATCCCTGCGGGCTTTGAAACGTCGTCGGCAGACGTCGCAGGCCGGGCGGAGCCTTTGAAGCGGAATAAACCGATCGTGGTATCGGAAGCACCGATGCTTGGCCCTGCTAGATCACCGGACCGGATATCGTATCCAGTCCGGTGATCTAACCCTTTGTCTTTGCATCGGCTTTGCCCCGAAAGCCGCAATCCACTTTTCGGGCCGATGCTTTAGTCTTACTGCGTCATAAATTGCGTGTCTGTCGCAGACGGTCCATGGGCCTTGTGCAGCACGGACATCGTTGCAGGCGGTTGGCCAGGGCCACGGTCAGGCGTCGCCTGAGGGTCGGGATCGAGGTCGGGACATGCCGCTCGGGTCGGACCGGAGGATCCGCGCGGTCGATGACTTTCGGGAAGGCCAGGTGTTTGGCGGCCCTGGGCGCGAGCTGGAGCTGAGGGGGGAATCGTCTCCCTCAGAGAGACCAAGAAGCCGTAGGCGACGATACAGAGACTGGCGTGGTGGTGGAAGCCCCGCCACCCTCGGCCTTCGTAGTGGCCCAGGCCCAGCTCCTGCTTGAGCTCCTGATAGTCTCGCTCGATCCGCCAGCGCAGCTTGGCGGTGTCGACCAACTGGGTGATCGTCGCGTCGACCGGCAAGGTGGAGAGCCAGTACTTGCTCGGCTCGGCCTCGCCCTCAGGCCACTCGATCAGGAGCCACTCTTCGGCATGAGCCTCGGGCCGATTGTAGTCCCGGGAGGCCGGCCGCAGCCGCACGGCGGCGAAGCGGGAACTGAGCTCAGTGTTGGTTCCTTCGCGCCAGGCGATTGTGCGCCAGGTCTCGGCGTCGAGCTCCTCGGCCAGGGCCTTGGCCGAGATCGGCTTATGATTGTCGGTTCGGCCGACTCGAGACGGCGGCCGGCCTCTTCCGCTCCAAGGCTTGGGCGGCAGCGGACTCTCGCCTGGACGCCAGACGCTGAGGGTGGGCTGAACGCCCACCACATAGGTCAGATCAAGCTCGGACAGGCCCGCGCGGAAACCGCCGTCGGCGCCATATCCGGCGTCGGCCAGAACCACGCCGGGCGCTACGCCCTCGGCCTTGGCGGTCTTGATCTGATCAAGCGCGATCTGCGGCTTCGTCTGGAATGTGATCTCTGCGGGGATCTTGGCCTTCTTGCGCTGTTCCGGATCCTCCGCCCAGCTCTGCGGGAGATACAAACGGTAGGCGATCGGAAGCGAGGCTGCGTCATTTGCGATCGATAGGCTCACTGCAACCTGACAATTGTCCTGCTTGCCCAACTGGCCGCAATACTGGCGCGCGACGCCCACCGAGTGCTTGCCCTTCTTGGGAAAGCCCGTGTCGTCGACGATCCACGCCCGGATCGGTCCATGGTGCTCGATCTTTGGAAGGACCCAGTCGCGAACCCGCGCCASCAAGGCCGCGTCCGACCACGGCGCCTGGCCTACGAAATGCAGCAAAGACTGATGCTTGGCCGCCACCCGCGACGGCGCCGTGACGGCCGCCAACGGCTCCACGCTCTTGCGCTCCAGCGGCATCAGCAGTCCGAGGCTGTAATCCTTCAGCGGCTCAGCTCGGTCGGCGTGGCCGATCACCTCAATCAAGGCCTCGACATAGGCGTCGAACGCCGCTTCACTCTCCGCGGTCCAGTCGGTCATGGCGGCGCGCTTCCCTGATCTCGAAGCAGCACCCTAACAAGTCTGCGATCAGCGCGAATCCCCCGCATCCGCGACTTTCTGACT
>NZ_JBFUIY010000027.1:0-88933 GCF_056401655.1 Allobosea sp. P4_E12
AACATCTCGGGCACGGGGACGCTGACCAAGCAGGGTTCCGGCCGGCTCATTCTGACGGGGAACAGCAGCTATACCGGGGCGACCTCGGTGCTGTCGGGTCTGCTCACGGTCAACGGCTCGCTGACGGGCTCCGCGATTACCCTGGCCGGCGGTGCGCTCGGCGGTTCCGGCACGGTCGGGAGCGTCATTGTCGGCCATGCCGGCACGGTCGCRCCGGGCAATTCGATCGGCACSYTGAMCGTYGCCGGCAACATTTCCTTCAACCCCGGCTCGACCTATCAGCTCGAGGTCAAYGCCGCCGGCCAGTCCGACAGGATCGCCGCCACCGGGACCGCGACCGTGTCCGGGGGAACGGTGCAGCTCCTGGCGGAACAAGGCGGCTATGGCGCCTCGACGCGCTACACCATCCTGACGGCGCAGGGCGGGGTCATCGGCCAGTTCGCCGCGGTGACCTCGAACTTCGCCTTCCTGACCCCGAGCCTCGCCTATGGCGCCAATGACGTGGCGCTGACGCTCGATCGCAACGCGATCGCCTTTCCGCAGGTCGCCCTGACCCGTAACCAGGCCGGTGCCGCGGGAGCGGCCGAAGCGCTGGGCGCCGGCCATCGTGTCTACGATGCGCTGCTCACGGCAAGTGTCGCCGACGCCCGCGCCGGCTTCGATGCGCTCTCGGGCGAGATCCACGCGCAAGCAGTCAGCGTCGCGATCGAGGACAGCCATCTCATTCGCGAATCCATCCTCAACCGGCTGCGCTGGCCCCTGGCCGCCGGCTCGTCCGGCGGCTCGGTCAACGGCGCCTTCAGCGCCGACGCGCCCGGCAGATCAGCCGGCACAACTCTGCCGGCGCCGCGCCTCGCCATGGAACGCTTCACGCTTTGGGGTGAGGCGATCGGAGCGCAGGGACGCACGGACGGGGACCGCAACGCGGCTTCGCTCGACCGGCGCGGCGGTGGCATGCTGTTCGGCGCCGAGCTCAACTCGACCTGGAGCGAYGCCGGGCAMTGGCGCYTCGGCMTYGCCGGCGGCTAYACGCRCACCGATTTCGATGTCGAYGGGCGCCGCTCGAGYGGAGAACTGGGCAGCGCCCATGGCGCGCTCTATGGCGGCATGCGTTTCGGGGCGGTCTCGCTGCGGGCCGGCGCGGCCTATGCSTGGAGYGATCTCGACGTGACCCGCCGGGTGACACTGCCCGGGATCTCCGATGTGCTGCRCTTCGATGGCCGCAGCGCGACCGCCCAGGCCTTCGCCGAGATCGGCTACGCCCTGCCCTACGGGCCGGTCTCGTTCGAGCCCTTCGCGCAGATCGCAGCCGTCACGGTCCGCACCAGCCGCGACGCCGAGACAGGTGGCCCGACCGCACTGCAGGTRCTCGGCCGKGATCAGCGCCTCGGCTTCTCGACGCTCGGSCTGCGGGCCGAGATGCAGCTCGGCGCGACGCCGCTGCTGGCCCGCGGCATGCTCGGCTGGCGCCATGCCTTTGGCGACACGACGCCCGCAGCCAAGCTCGCCTTCCTCGGCGCAGCAACGCCGTTCCAGACCTTTGCCGCCCCGCTTGCCCGCAACGCCTTGGTGGCCGAGGCCGGCCTCGCCTGGCGCGCCACCGCGACCACCACGCTCGGCGTCAGCTACAGCGCCGCGATCAGCGAGAATGCCCGTGATCATGCCCTCAAGGGCAGGATCGACGTCCGGTTCTAGGGCATCGGCCCGAAAGGTGGACTGCCGTTTTCGGGAAAGCCGATGCAATCACAGATGGCTAAAGCATCGCCCCGAAAAGTGGATTGCGGCTTTCGGGGCAAAGCCGATGCAAAGACAAAGGGTTAGATCATCGGACTGGATACGATATCCGGTCCGATGATCTCGATGTGAGCTCTCGATAGGGTGTTCATCCGGTCCGGAGCGAGGACGCCGAGGTTGCGAAGCTTCAGTCTCCGTCCGAGGAGGACCGGAACGGCGGACGACCGCCGTCCCGGTTTCACCATGCGGCCAACGGCTTGAGCGGGTGGAAGGTTACCGCTGCTTGCCGGCCGGACGAACGGGGCTGATGCCGTCTACGATGCAGGCTGCGCCTCCGGCATCGTCCACTTGCCATTCAGGATCTCGGCCCGAGGACGGTAGAGCCGAAGCGTGTAATTCCACCCCTGCGTAATCGGCAGGCAATTCGCGATTTTTCCGTCGCAGCCGCCGAACTGGATGTCGATCGCGCCATCGGCACTCTTCTTGCCGGTGATGCTGTTGACCGAATAGGCGTCGTAATCGTTCTTCTGGAAGAAGCCCTTGTCGTTATAGACGCTGATCGACCAGAACGAGTCGACAGGGACATCCTTGACCTTGAGCTTGTAAACCGTTGTGCCGTCGTTCTTGGCCGGGGTGAACGAGGGGTACGATGCGTCCTTGTCGGGGTTGCCGCCCCAGCCGGCTGCCGTGCCGATCAGGTGCTTGACCGGATCGACCTTGCCCTTCGGGCCGAAGGCGTTGGTGAAGCTGCCGGATGCCGCCGACAGCGCTTCGAGCGCGTCACGGATCTTCTTCTGTTGAGCCAGGTCCCAGTTCGGGGCCTCGAACTTGCCAGCCGACTTCTGCTCAACCTTAAGCGCATCCTGCAGCGCGTGAACCTGCGCGAGGTCCTTGGTGTCGTTGGGGTCGACAAGGATACGGACCGCAACGAACACATAGCGGGTGCCGACCTTGTCCTTGGTCAGCGTCGTGCGGCCGGGCTTGTAGACCACCATCGGGGTGTAATGGTCTTCACTGATGACCTGCATCGAGATGAAGCGCTTCCCGGCTTCGGGAAGGGTGATGGTCACAGGGCCGGCGTCGAGGTCGAAGAGCGCCTGGGAGTAGAGCGTATCCCGGTTCATCCGGACCACGGGCTGCTTGTCGATCGGTGTCGGCGTCCTGCTATGGGCGAATTTGCCGAAGCCGCCGTCAGCGGCCGTTTTTGCCATATAGAAATCGGTCTCGGCGCGCTTGAAGTTGTCGACATTGACCGGAACCGTCTGCGCATACGCCGCGCATGGCGCGAGAACCAGGAAACTCAGGCTGTAGATCGACGTCATTCGCATGGAACGGCACCTCATTGGCGTCTCTGATTCATGTGCTCATCGGGGCATGACCGAATGGGTCCGCGTCCGTGCTGCGGCTTATCGCCAGCCCAGGGGGCGGGGGAAACCCGTGATCCGCCCCGCCAGGACTGCCGCCGCGGCATTTCGTGCATGGGCCGCCTGCCCGTCTTGCCATTTCGCGCCAATCGCGACCGGGTCTTCTTCACCAGTTGCGGCAACGCGCATCTGGTCGCGCCGATCCAGATGATGGCGCAGAAAGTTCATGGCGCCCGTTCGATCACGGCAGCAAACCCCGCGCATCCGGCGCAGGGCTCGCGCCGAGCATGGGGCGCTGATCACAGCGATCAAGGCCGGCGACCGGGTGAAGCTGGTCGAGCTCTGCCGCGCTCCTCTCGGCCCCCGCGCGCGACGCTCATATCGCCGCAGGGGAGCAGCGGTCCCGGCGTCGCCGTCAGGAAGGGCGGCGGCTGGCCCGGGGATGACGGCCCGGGCTTTCGAGGGCGGGCCAGAGCGAGATGGCGGAGACGGCGGACTCGGTCCTGTGCATGAGCGCGACCATCGCCAGGAGGCCTGGCCGTTCCACGAAAGCATCGGCCCGAAAAGTGGATCGCGGTTTTCAAGCGCAGCGTGGTCTAACCTATTGGGACGAGCATGTTCATCAACGGAACGTGCTGCTGACAGCCATACATGTCGCCCTCGCCCGCGGAACCCTGGGCGCGCGGGCGCCTGATCGTGATCTTGATGGCGTTGGCCATGTCGATCTCGAAGAAGGATGAGATGTCCGAGGGGTCAAGACTGTAAGCTTTCGCGACCGTCTCCGGCGTTATCGCGCCGGAATTCCGGATGGTCTCGTAGTTCGCCTTCTCCCTGCACAGGATGTCGAAGGTGATGCGGTAGGGACCGGCATTCTTGCTGCGAACGATGTCGGCGATCTCGCGGAGCGGACGGGCGGCCATGTCACAAATCCTCCAGCGTGACTGGGAAAAGCTCGGTCGGCGAAGCCACCTTCATCAGGTGATAGGCGCTGAACTCGTAGACGGGGCCGACATCGAGGTCGGACGGGGAATAGGGAAAGGCGAGGTTTCCGGAGGGGTTGATGATGCCCTCGTAGTGATGGTGCAGCATGGCTCCGCTGATCTGGTGGCAGGCGGCATGCGCAAGTTCCTGCGAAGCGGCGGTGACCTCGATCACGAGGCCGATTTCCCGCGCTGGCGAATGCTCCCGCTCCAGCTCCTTCATCACGCCGTCGCGGCCATAGACATGGAACTGCACCGAAATAAGATCGGGCGCGAAATAGTCGCGTGCCCGCTCTTCGAGCTGGTCCAGGATGCCGTCGAGCGCCGCGATCGTGGTCGGACAGCGAATACCGGCGATCGCGATCGAGCGATAGCCGGCGAGTCGCGCGCCCTCCAGCTTGACATAGTAGTCCTCGGTCTCGGTCAGCCTGGCACCGGTGACGCGCACCTGCCTATCGCCGAGCTGCTCGAAGGAGCAACCGGTGAGGTCGATCTCATGCCCCGGGCCGCCTTGCCTGAACGGGTTCTCGCGCTCGTAGAGCGAATGTGCGGAGACGGATTTGACGGAAGCCCGCCGCCTGATGCTGCCGGGCTCCAGCACGAAGCCGTCCTCGTCCACGGTGCCGAGCATCACATCCATGGCGAATGGCTCGGCAGAGAATGCGCCGCATTCAAGAATCTTGCCCATGTGGATGGCCAGGGCCGGATCGGCCCCCTTCCAGATCGGATAGGCGGCGATGACGGAGTCGTCGCAGGCGCGGCCGGCGATGATCACGTTGGCGCCTGCGTCGAGCGCCTCACAGATCGGTTCATGCCCCATCTGCGCGACCAGGGTGACCGTTTCGTCGAGCGCGCCCTGCGTCAGGGGGTAGCCGGCCTCGAAGTCGAGCACCTCGTTCGCCGCCACCGCCTGCTTCGCGCGCTCGATCGGGATATCCGAGCGGATGGTGGCCAGCCTGAGCTGCAGCCCGTTCTCGCTGGCGATCTCGCGGACCAGAGCCGCCGTGCGATCGACCTGGACGCCGGATCCCGCGCCGCCGACGCTGCCGACAATAACCGGTATGCCAGCCGCACGCCCGGCACGGATCAGGGCGGTCAGCTCGCGCTTGATGCTGACGTCCGAGACGAGGGGCTTGCCCGAGCCGAGATAATGCGGACCCGGATCGGTCGACCCGGCATCGACGGCGATCACGGCTGGGTTGAGCGACATGCCGCGCGCGAGCGCTTCTTCGCCAAAGCCATAACCTAGCGTTCCGGTGGGGGTGAGGACTGTGATGGGCGGCATTCCTGCCTCTCTTTCGCGAAGAAGTTCCTTCCACGATAGAGGCGGTCGCACGAGGCCTGCGGTCAAATCGCTTCTGCCGCCTCAGACATAACGAAAAGATATGCTAGATCGGAGGCTCCCCGATGGCTGTCGCCATGATTGCGAGCTTACGGGTCAAGCCGGTCCTGACATGCTCGACGAGAGCGCGCGTGCCGAGCGCGGCATCGCGGAAGCTCGGCAGGGCGACCCAGATGTCGTAATCCACGGCGGGCCGGAAAGGGCGAACGACCAGTTGGCCGCTTGCGAAACCTTCGGTGCTCAACGGATCGACGACCGACACGCCGACGCCGGCCGCGACGAATGAGCAGCAGGCCTCGGTGAGTTGCGCCGTCAGGACGACGTTGGGCCGGGCTCCGGTTTCGGCGAAGGCCTTGTCGACTTGCAACTGCGCGCGATCCTCCTCGACCATGCCGACGAAGCGTTCCCCGGTGAGATCGGTCGCATGGACCACATCCAGTCCGGCCAGCCTGTGGCCCGGCGGCAGTGCGCAGACGGCGCGCATGGTGCAGAGCTTCTCGAACCGCACGCCCGGCCTGTCAGCCGCGAACATGCCGAAGCCGACGTCGACGGCTTGCGTGGCGATGCGCTCGATCAGCAGCCAGGAATTGCGGCTCGACATCTCGATCCGCAGGCCAGGCCGCGCCTCCAGGAATTCGGCCAGGATCGGCGGAAGGATGCGGGTGGCGAGCGAGGGAAAGGCCACGAGCCGGATTTCGCCATAGTCGAGCCGCTGGATCGCCCTGGCGCGCGCCTGGATCGAATCGACGCCGAGGAAGACGCGTTCGACCTCCGCATACAGCATCTGCGCCTCAGCGGTGGGGATGACACCGTTCCTCTGACGATGGAACAGGCCGAAGCCGCATTTGCGTTCGAGCAGCAGAACGAGCTTGCTGACGGCCGGCTGAGACAGCCCGAGCCTCTCACCCGCCCGAGTGAAGCTGCCGAGTTCCATGATCGCCTTGAAGGCCTCGATCTGGCGGATGTTCATGCGCGCGGCGCCTCGGCAGGTGCAGGCATTTCATCACTCATGCCGTGCCCGTGCGCGACGTGGTCGGCGAAGCGTTCCAGCTCGGCCAGGGCATGCGCGACGAAGCTGTCGACGAGGTTGAAGGATCGCGCCGCCTTTGGGCGAATGAGCCAGATGTCGAACTCGACCGCAGGCGAGAACGGCCGGATGATGACGGCGGGGTTGGTGTTGTTGTAGGCGCTGATCGGATCGACCACCGCCACACCGGCGCCGGCCGCGACGAAGGAAAAGGCAGTCTCCGACTGGCCGACCTCGATGCGCAGGCGCCGCTGGATCTTTCGCTCCTCGAAGATCCTGTCGATGACGAAACGCGAATGGTCCTGCGGCCCGAGCGAGATGAAGTCCTCGTCCGTCAGGTCGTGAGCCTCGATGGATCGGCGCGTGGCCAGGCGATGGCCGGCGGGCAGGATGCAGAGCCCGCGCAGCCGGTGAAGATGCGTGCTTTCGACTTCCGGCCGATCGCTCGGCAGAAAGCTAAAGCCAACATCGACATGCTGGGTGGCGACGGCGTCGATCAGGCTACGGGAACGCATGCTTTCGATGCGAAAACGCGTGTCGGGCCTGTCCTTGCAGAAGCCCCACAGAATGTCGGGCACGACGCGACGGGCGATGGCGGGAAAGGCGGCGATGCTGAGCGCCCCCCAGGACTGGTCGCGCAACGCCGTCGCGACCCGGGCAATCTGACCGACGCCTACGAACATCCGTTCCACTTCAGCAAACAGCGCCTGGGCCTCTCGCGTCGGGGCCAGCTTGCTGCCCTGCCGCTCGAAGAGGCGAAAGCCGCAATGGCGTTCGAACAGGGCGATGAGCTGGCTGACTGCCGGCTGCGAGATGCTCATCCTCTCGCCGGCGCGCGTCACACTGCCCGTGGTCATGACGGCACGAAAGGCCTCGATCTGGCGGACGTTCATGTGACAGCATAAGCTCCAGTTATTCTGCAGCGATAATTTTCTATTGGAAAATTATATTCCGCAAGATGATCATCCCCTCAAGGACGCACGAGGATGTCCGAGGGACATTCCGGCAAGCGTTCGGACAACGGGGATCGTCATGTTCATCGAAAACGCCCAGCGGCGCCTGCGCGCCATGATGTCCGTCTCGGCCGGCACGGTTCGCAGCGCACGCTACCTCACCGGCGCATCGCTCATCGGGCTCGGCCTCGCCGCCTCGCTCGGCGCCGCGCAAGCCGACCAACTCGACCGCGTCAAGCAGCGCGGCAAGCTCATCGTCGGCATCCGCAACGACTACATCCCCTTCGGTTATCTGGACCCCAAGGCCCAGAATGTCGGCTTCGAGGTGGATCTCGCCCGGGCCGTCGCCAAGGACCTGCTGGGCTCGGAAACTGCGATCGAATACGTCCCGGTCGTCGCCTCGAACCGGATCGAGTTTCTGAATGCCGGCCGCATCGACGTGATCTTCGCGACGCTCGGCGTCACCGCGGATCGCGGCAAGGTCATCGACTTCACGCAGCACTACTATTCCATGGCCGGTATCGTCCTGATGGCGCCGAAGGAAGCGACCTACAAGAGCTGGGACGACATTCGCGGCAAGAAGATCTGCGGCAGCCAGGGCAATCTCTACAACCGGACGCTGAGCGAGAAGATGGGCGCCGAGCTGGTGCTGTTCACCGGAACCGCCGAAATCTTCAGCGCCTTCCAGGGCGGCCGCTGCGACGCCATCGCCTTTGACGGCCCGAACCTGAACATGAAGGTCATGGAGGACGGCTGGAAGGACAAGTACAAGATCGCGCTGCAGACCTTCGAATACGTCCCGATCGCCGGCGGCGTGCGCAAGAACGAGCCCGCATTCCTCAAGGCGGTCGACACGGCCATCATCAAGGCCGAGGCCGGCGGGCTGATGGTCGAGGGCGAGAAGAAGTACAATCTCGGCGAGAGCGAATACGTCCAGAAGCGCGCTGCCGATGCGAAGAAGGCGCAGTAGCGCGAGCGCGGAGGGTCAGGCGCGAGCGAGCGGGGTTCGGCTCATCATGCATGCGTTGAAGGTCGCTCCTCGCAACAGGCGCCGCGCCATCGATCGCAGCGCCGGCCTCGCCGGCCTGGATGCCGGCGTGCGACGCATGCTGCCGCCGGCGCTCTATCACTACCTCGCCGGCGCCTCCGACGACGAGGCGACGCACGCCCGCAACCTTCGTGCATTCGGCGAGCTCGCCTTCCTGCCCAAGGTGCTCGTCGACGTCTCGCGGCGCTCGCTCGCCAAAACGCTGTTCGGCGTCGAAAGGCCCCTGCCCTTCGGAATCGCGCCGATGGGGCTCAGCCGGCTGATCGCCCCGGATGGCGACATTGCGCTCGCGCGGGCCGCCGCCGATGCCGACATCCCCTTCATCCTCAGCGGCGCTTCATTGACAGCGATGGAAGAGGTCCGGGCGGCCGGCGCGACGAGCTGGTTCCAGGCCTATATTCCAGGCGAAGCGGACCGCATCGCGAGGCTGATCGACCGCGTCGAGGCGGCCGGCTTCGACACTCTGGTGATCACCGCTGACACCGCCGTGCACCCCAAGCACGAGCGCGCCGCGCGGCACGGCTTCCATTCACCGGTGAAGCCGAGCCTGGGCCTCGCCTGGCAGGGGCTGTCGCGCCCGGGCTGGCTCCGGCGCGTTCTCTTGCGCGACCGCTTGGCCGCGCTGAAATTCCGCTTCGAGAACATGGATGCCGAACAGGGGCCCCCGGTCTTTTCCGCGAACCTGGTCCGCGATATCGGCCGGCGCGATGCCCTGTCCTGGCCGCATATCGAGGCGGTGCGCCGACGCTGGAAGGGCAAGCTGGTCATCAAGGGCATCATGGCGGCCGGCGACGCGGCCGTGGCCGAGAAGGCCGGGGTGGACGGCATCATCGTTTCCAATCACGGCGGCCGGCAAGTCGACTGCGCCGCCAGTTCGCTGGCCGCCCTGGAGCGTATCGCCGAGCGCGGCCTGAGGCTGACTGTCATGCATGACGGTGGCATCCGGCGTGGCGCCGACGTGCTGAAGGCGCTCAAGCTCGGCGCCGATTTCGTCTTCGTCGGACGGCCGATGCTGATGGCGGCGGCCATCGGCGGCCAGCGTGGCGCCGCCGAGGCCATCGCCTTGCTGGCAGAGGAGATCGACATCGCCATGGCGCTACTCGGCATCGATGACCTGCGTGGCCTGGCGGAGGTCGAGTTGCTGCGGGATCGGAGACCTCTGTCATGAGCCTCGACTACAGCTGGCTCAGCGACGGCCTCTACCAGACCTGGCTGCTGCGCGGCCTGGGAACGACAATCCTGATGAGCCTGCTCGGCATCGCATTGATGCTGGTGATCGGCGTGGCGGGCGCGCTCTGCCTGCATTTCCGCCTGCCGGTACTGGAGACGCTGACGACCGTTCTGGTCGAGCTGTTCCGCAACACGCCGCCGCTGGTGCAGCTCTTCTTCCTCTATTTCATGCTCTCCGAAGTCGGGCTGAAGCTGACAGATCCGACGACGGGCCGCAGCGTGCCGTTGTTCTCGGGCTTCACCTGCGTGGTGCTGTCGCTGGGTCTCTACAACGGCGCGATTGCGGTCGAGATCATCCGCTCGGGTCTGCTCGCCGTGCCGTCTCAGACCGTCGAAGGCGCGCGTTCGCTCGGATATACGCGCTTCCAGACCTTTCGACATGTCGAGCTGCCGATTGGCTTCAGGCTGTCGATGCCGGCCATGACGAACAATGTCGTCAGCCTGATCAAGACCTCGTCGCAGGCAGCGCTCGTCGCGGTTCCCGACATCATGTACGGCGCGACGCAGATCTCCCTCGAGACCTTCAGGAATCTCGAGGTCATGCTGCTGATCTGGATTCTCTACGTCGCCCTGGCGAGCCTCGCCGTCATCATCCTGCGCCGGCTGGGCGACGTCTTCCGCATCCCCGGATACGGAGTCCAGGCGTCATGAGCCGCGAATGGCGCGCCTTCCTGCTCGGCATCATCGGCGTTCCGGCCGTGCTCGCCGCCTTGCTCTTCGCCGTGTATGGCGCCGAAACGCCGGCCATTCTCGCGAAGATCTGGCTGCGCACGCCGCTGCTGCTCTCCGGCTCGGCCGACTTCAGCGGCTCGACCGGGGGCTTTGCGGCGAACATCCTCATCAGCCTCTGGGCGATGGCGATCGCCGCAGCCGTCGGCGCCGTGCTCGGGATCGGACTGATCTCCCAGGGCAAACTCATCCGCCTTCCCTCCGAATTCGTAATGAACGTGCTGCGCAACTCGCCCTGGCTGGTCGTGCTCTACGCGATGCTCTACCTGCTGCCCTTCGAGATCACGGTCTTCGGCGCCACGGTCTTCCTGTCGCCGATGGTGAAATCGATCGTCGGGCTCGCCCTGCCGGTGACTGCGAACATCGCCGAGGTGTTTCGCGGCGGCGTCGAGGCCATCGCCAGCGGGCAGTGGGAATCGGCGCGTTCGCTCGGCTATCGCCGGCTGCAGATCCTGCGGCATATCGTGGTGCCTCAGGCGCTGCCGCTGATGACGCCGAACCTGATGACGATCTATGCGATGCTGTTCATCGGCACGAGCCTCGTCGTGGTCACCGGAACCTCCGACGTGATTTCGGTCGCGCGCACGGTCATCGGCAGCGACGGCGATCACATCGCCACGGCCGTCTACATTTTCGTGCTGCTGCTCTTCTTCCTCTTCAGCTTTCCGATCGCGATCCTGACACGCTGGCTCGAACGGCGCGTGCGAGCGAGGTGACCATGACGACCGCCATTCCGAAAACCTTCATCGAACTGCGCGACGTCCACAAGTCGTTCGGCGCCTTCCCCGTGCTCAAGGGCGTCTCGCTCTCCGTCAACGATGGCCGCGTTGTCTGCATCATCGGCCCCTCGGGCTCCGGCAAATCGACGATCCTGCGCTGCATCAACGGGTTGACGCCGATCAACAGCGGCAGCATCCGCGTCGGCGATTTCCAGGTGGAGAAACTCCGGACCGACCGCGCATTCATCCCGCTGCGCCATCAGGTCGCGATGGTGTTCCAGCAGTACAATCTCTTCCCCCATCGCACGGTACTCCAGAACCTCACCATGGCGCCCATCCAGGTGCTCGGCGAGAAACCTGCGGAGGTGACGGAGCGCGCCCGCGCCCTGCTCGCCAAGGTTCGGCTGACCGGCAAGGAGGGCGCCTATCCGGGTGAGCTTTCCGGCGGCCAGCAGCAGCGTGTCGCGATCGCGCGGGCGCTGGCCATGCAGCCCCGCGCCATCCTTTTCGACGAGGTCACCGCCGCGCTCGACCCCGAGATGGTCAGCGAGGTGCTGAGCGTCATCCGCGATCTCGCGCGGGAGGGCATGACCTGCGTGCTGGTGACCCATGAGATGCGCTTCGCGCAGGAGGTCGCCGACGAGGTGTTCTTCACCGATCGCGGCGTCATCGTCGAGCACGCGCCGCCCGCGACCCTCTTCAAGGCCCCCTCCGACCCTCGCCTAAAAGACTTTCTCGACAAGGTTCTCTGAAACGCTGCGGCCAGGATTGATTGCGATGACTGCCCTCAAGGTATTGGTTCCCGACGCGCATCTGCGCGATCTCGACGTCGAGCGCGGCGTCTCGGGCGACAGGCTGGACTACATCGTTTTCGACGAGACAGATCCGGACGCGATTCCGGATGAAATCTGGCGCAGTTGTGACGCGGTGCTGGTCTGGCACCGCATGAAGATCACGGCCGACGTGGTCGCCAAGCTCGATCGCTGCAGGCTGATCGTGCGGGTAGGTGTCGGCTTCGACAATGTCGACGGCGCCGCCTGCCGCGCGCGCGGCATCCCGCTCTCGAACGTTCCGAACTACGGCACCACCGAGGTGGCCGACCATGCGCTGGCGATGCTGCTGCATCTCGTGCGGGGGCTCGGCAGCTATGAGGCGCGGCTGAAGGCCGATCCGGTCGCCGGCTTCGTCGCCGAGGACGTGCCGGTGGTGCGCCGTATCCGCGGATCGACCTTCGGCGCGATCGGCATGGGGCGCATCGGCACGGCGGTCGCCCGCCGCGCCGCAGCCTTCGACATGAAGGTCATCTATGTCGATCCCTTCCAGCCGGAGGGACATGATCTCGGCCTGGGCATCGAGCGCGTCCGCACGCAGGAGGAACTTCTGCGCCGCGCCGACGTCGTCAGCCTGCATGTGCCGCTCTCCGACGACACGCGCAATCTTATGGGGGCAGCCCAGTTCGCCGCGATGAAACCCGGCAGCATCTTCATCAACATCGCCCGCGGCGGGCTCGTCGATGTCGATGCCCTCCACGACGCGCTCAAGAGCGGCCACATCGCCGCCGCCGGCCTCGACGTGCTGCCCAAGGAACCGCCGGTGCCGACGCCGGCGCTGATCGAGGCCTGGCGCAGCAACGCCTCCTGGCTCGCCGGGCGCCTCGTCGTGACGCCGCACGCCGCCTTCTACTCGGAGGCCGGCTATCTCGACATGCGCACCTTCTCCGCCGAGATCCTGCTCGAATTCCTGTTCGAGGGACGGCTGCGGAACAACGTCAATCCCGGTTGGGACGCCAAGGCGAACTGACGGCCGGCAAATACCTCTCGCACACGGGAACAAGACAATGGCCTTTCAGCAGAGCGAAACCGACTTCAGGGCGCTCAGCGCCGAAGAACTCCAGGCCTGGCGGGCAATCCCGCCGGCCGTAGCCTCCGACTGCATGAACCGCACGCAGGTGATGAAGGCGGCGATCAAGCCGATCGCTGCCGACACGATCCTCTGCGGCCAGGCCCGCACCGTAACGACGATGGTCGGCGATTGCGGGCCGATCTGCTCGCTGATCGCGGCGGCGAGACCGGGGGAGATCATCGTCGTCGATGCGGGCGGCGTCGAAGACACGGCCGTCTGGGGCGGGGTCATGACGGAAGAGGCCGTTCAGCGGCGGATCGGCGGGGCGGTCATCGACGGGGCGGTGCGGGACGTCTCCGATCTGCGCAAGGCCGGCTTCGCCATGTTCTGCCGCGCCATCGTGCCGAGGGGACCGCATCACGGATTTGGCGGAACGATCGATGGCACCGTCGCGGTCGCGGGCGTGCCGGTTCGATCGGGCGATATCGTCCTCGGCAATGACGACGGCGTTGTTGTCGTACCGCTGGAGCGCGCTGCGGAGGTCCTGGCCGCCGCGCGGGCGCATCTGCTGAAGGAGGAGGACTGGATCAAGACGATCCGTTCCGGCGGAACAATACCTGAAATGTTCTCTATACCGGCCGCAAAATAGCAGCGGAATGACGATGGATTGAGGGTGGCGGCAATCGTTCTGCTGGAGGTCTGCATGGCCCGATAGCGAATGCCGGGTCTCGGGCGAGGCTTGAACCTCTGGAATTGGAGCGAACGTCAGCGATCCACCCGATCGGTCCCGTGCATGAGCGCGCGCATCGCCCGAAGGCTTGGGCGCTCCGCCGGACGAGGCCGCCTCAGGCCGGCGCGGCAGGCGCGCCGGCCCATTCGGTTTGCGCCGGGATCGTCTCGCCCTTCATGACGATGGTGAGCAGGCCGAGCCGGGCGTGGTCGGCGACGTTGGTGTCGTAGAGCACCGTGGTCAGCCCGCCAAGCACGCAGCCGCGGCCGATCTCGATGCGGCCGACCTTCATCACCCGGTCCTCGAAGAGATGGGTCTGGAGGTTGGCGGTCGCGTTGATCGCGGCATAGTCGCCGATGCTGACGCAGTCGAACTCGGTGATGTCGGTCGAGTCGAGATAGACGCCCTGGCCGAGCTTCACGCCGAAGAGGCGCAGCACCCAGGGCAGCATCGGCGTGCCGCGCAGCGCATTGAGCAGGATCGCACCGGCGGTGCCCCAGTAGAGCGTCGTCATCGCCTCGGTGCGCAGCGCCCACCAGGACCAGAGGCCGCGATTGCCGGGCCGGTAGACGCCCATCACCAGCCATTTCATCAGCAGCACCGCCGTCGCCAGCGCAATCGAGGTGCCGACCGCGCAGGCGACGAAGACCGGAGCGAACTCGCTCCAGCCTTCGGCACTTTCGAGGGCGGGGAAGAGGAAGAGTTCCGCCGTGATCGTGCCGAGCGTGATGAACATCATCGTCGGCATCGAGGCGCTGAACAGCTCGAGGACGGCGCGCAGGATGCGGCGCCAGAGCGGAGGCCGGAAGGTCTTGGCGATGTCGGCATCGTCGAAGCGCTGGCGCGAGGGAAGCAGGATCGGCGGACTGCCGAAGCGGGTCTCGCCGGGCTGCATCGCCACGTCGGCGGGCGGCTTCGACTTGATGCCGAGCAGCGAGCCCGTCGGCAGGAAGGCGCCGGGCGGCACCACCGCGTCATTGCCGATGAAGACCCGGTCGCCTGTGCGCACGGGCTTTGCGGTCATCCAGCCGCGGCGGACATCCTCGTCGCCGAGCACGACCTCGTCGGCGACGAAGCAATGCGCGCCGATCTCGATCATGTCGAAGCGGCCGCCGAAATTGGTGGCGATCTCGGTGTCCTTGCCGATCTTGGCGCCCATCATGCGGTACCAGAGCCGCATGTAGACCGTGGAGAACAGCGAGGACAGGCTCTGGAGCATCACATCCGAGGCCAGGCCCACGGTCCATTTGCGCAGGCCGTAGCCGGAGGCGATGGCATGCGTGCCCTCGACCGAGCGCGGCATCACGAGCCAGCGGATCGCGGTGACGAGCAGGACGGTGGCGAACATCAGCACCATCGCGGTCGGCCAGGCGAGGACCGGCAGGACCCAGCGATAGTCGATGCCGACCAGCTCCTGCAGCGGCCCGTCGAAACGGTCGAGAATGAAGAAGGCCGGGAAGATCGGCAGCAGCGCCAGCGCCGGCATCACCAGAAGCATGGCGCCGAAGAAGACGCTCTGCAGCGCCCTGACCGGCACCGAGGGCTGCTGGGCGTGCTGGGGCCAGGACGCGGGATCGACCTTGCCGGTGCGATGGCCGGGCGAACCGTCCCAGTGCTCGAAGGCGCCGACGCGGCTGCCTGCGGCGAGCGCGGTCAGATCGGCGAGCTCGGCGCCCTCCCTGATCACCGTGTCATGGCCGATGGCGCAGGAGGTGCCGATATAGGCGTCCTTGCCGATCGTGATCGTGCCGATCACCAGCTCGTTGCCGATCACCTCGGCATTGGCGAGGCTGAGCTTGCCGCCGAGCGTGACGTCGTCCCCGATCTCGACGAGGTCGATCGCGCCGGCCTCGAAGCCGCTGACGAAGACGCCCTTGCCGACCCGGGCGCCAAGCAGACGCATGGCGACCCTGGCCAGCGGCGTGCCCTGCATCAGGTTGAGATGGACCATCCCGGTGAACTGGCGGGCGAGCCACCAGCGGAAGAAATAGACGCCCCAGAGCGGATAGCAGCCGGGCGTCGTGCGCCAGAGCACCAGGCGCTTGCCGAGGATGCCGGCGATCATCACCGAGAGCGTGACGAGCGCATAGATGCCCATCATCATCAGGATCTCGCGCAGCTCGACGCGCCCGTCGACCGTGATCAGCTCGTAGATGACATAGATCGTCAGCCAGGGGCCGGTCAGCGCCAGCAGCAGCACCGGCATGCAGGCGAGCTGCGCCAGCCCGCAGAACAGCCGGCGCCGCAGCGGCGGCGGCGTGAAGGTGAGATCGCGCGCCGGCGGCCGGCCGATATTGGCCTGCCTGCGCTCGTCGAGCCGGGCGGCGATCGCGCGCAGGGTGCGCAGGCTGTAGACGTCCTCCAGCGTGATGCTCGGCAAAGCGGGATTGGCACGCACGCCGGCAAGGAAGGTGGCCGCCAGCAGCGAATGGCCGCCGAGATCGGCGAAGAAATCGGCCTCGAACCCGATCGTCTGGCCCGGGAAGAGCGGCCGGGCGGCGTCGAGCAGCGCGGCTTCGGTCGCGCTCCGCGGCTCCTCCTGTTCCTCGGCGGAGGCCACCATCGTCAGCGGCGCCGCCTTCAGCGCCTTGCGGTCGGCCTTGCCCGAGGTCAGGCGCGGCAGGCTCGCCATCTCCTCGAAATGCGAGGGCAGCATATAGGGCGGCAGGGTCTCCTTCAGGGCGGCGCGCACCGCTGCACGGTCGAAGGCGGTCGCCGTGTCCGTCACCACGAAGGCGACGAGCCGGTCGATGTCGTCGTCGCGACGCAGCACCACGGTCGCCTGCGCGATGCCGGGCAGGTCGCAGAGCCTGGCCTCGATCTCGCCGAGCTCGAGCCGGAAGCCGCGCAGCTTGACTTGATCGTCGATGCGGCCGTGGAAGAGGATCTTGCCCTTCTCCGAAATGCTGACCGCATCGCCCGAGCGGTAGAGCACCGGGTCGGTGCCGTCGCCGCCGAAGGGATTGGCGATGAACTTCTCGGCGGTGAGCTCGGGACGGCCGAGATAGCCCGCGGCGACGCCGGGGCCGCCGATCAGGAGCTCGCCCTCGGTGCCGGGGCCGACGATCGCCATCTGTTCGTCGACGACATAGCAGGTGTAGTTCGGGATCGGCAGGCCGATCGTCACCGCCTCGTCCGGCGTGACCTCGTCGACGGTGGCGACGACGGTGGCCTCGGTCGGCCCGTAGGAGTTGAAGACCTTGCGGCCCGGGCGGCACCAGCGTTGGCGAACAGCCGGCGGGCAGGCCTCGCCGCCGAGGATGATGATGCGCAGGCTCGGGATGTCCTGCGGCATCATCGCGAGCAGCGTCGGCACGGTGACGAGCGCGGTGATGCCGGCCTCGGTCATCAAGGCCGGCAGGCGCTCGACCTCGCCCAGCACCTGCGCCGAGGCGACCCAGAGCGTCGCACCGACGAGATAGGGGACGAAGATCTCCTCCAGCGAGAGATCGAAGGCGACGGAGGCGCCCTGGAAGGAGACGTCGTCAGCCGCCATGCCATAGACGTGGTTCGACGAGCGCAGATAGTGGCAGATGTTGCTGTGCGCGATGACGATGCCCTTGGGCTTGCCGGTCGAGCCCGAGGTGTAGATCGCATAGGCCGGGCTCGCCGGCGTCACGCCCTCACTGCGCGGATCGACCGGCGGAGCGTCCGTGCCGGCGGCGATCAGGTCGGGGCAGCGCACGGCCTCGGCGGGCAGCTCCCGGTCGAGTTTCGCGCCGGTGACGTCGTCGATGACGATGATACGGGCCTCGCAATCGGCGAGGCATTCACCGATGCGCTCGGGCGGGGCGTCGGCGTCGAAGGGGATATAGGCCGCACCGGCCTTGAGGATGCCGAGCAGCGCGACATGCAGGTCGAGCGAGCGCGACATCCACAGGCCGACAAAGGCCCCTGCCCCGACGCCGCGCGCCCGCAGCGCGCGCGCCACCTTGTCGGCGCGGGCGTCGAGCTCGGCATAGGTGACGCGCTCGGCTGCGAAGATGATGGCTGTATGCTCAGGCGTCCGCCGGACGGATGCCTCGAAGATCTCGCCGAGCAGTTCGTCGCGCAGGAGCGAGGGCTCCACGGCGCCCACGAGCTTTCCGGCACCGCGCCCGACGATGGCATGCATGATCCGCTTCCCCCAGCCAGACGCCGCAAGGCTGAACCGCCTGTGCGAGACCGGGATTTGCTAGCGATGAGAGATGTAGATTGCGTTAGGACATTGCGAAGCGTTGTTCCCGCCCCGCCCCACGAACGCTGGGTCAGCGCAAGGCAGGCTCTTCAGGCTCGGGAGGAGAAAGCCCCCTGGCCGGGGCGATCGATCGCAACGCTTGCGGACGGCACTCTAACGACGGGCCCGGAGCTTCATCGGCATGCCGCCCTGCGGCCGCAGCGTGATCCGCTGCTGCGGGACCGGCGGATCGCTTCCGGCGTATTCGAACCGGAAGGCGCCGATCAGCTGGGTCAGGCTCAGCACGGCCTCGATCATCGCGAAATGCTGGCCGATGCAGATCCGCGGTCCGGCGCCGAACGGCAGATAGCCATAGCGATCGATCGTCTCGCGCGCTCCAGGCAAGAAGCGCTCCGGCCAGAACTGCGTCGGCGCGGTCCAGAGGGAGCGATGCCGATGCAGCACATAGGGCGAGATGATCACGAGCGCGCCCTTGGGGATCGCGACGCCCCCGACCTCATCCTCGGCTATCGCGACGCGCGACAGCGAGGGCACGGGCGGGTAGAGTCGCATGGCCTCCTCGATCACCGCGCGCGTCATGGTCAGGCGATCGCCAGCGAGCACTGCGGCGACAGGGTCGGCCGCCACCGCATCGGCCTCGGCCTCGAGGCGCTCCCTGACATCGTCGGCCATCGCGACGAGGTAGAGCGACCATGTCAGGGCATTGGCCGTCGTCTCGTGGCCAGCGCCGATGAAGGTCACGATATTGGCGCCGACCTCTGCGTCGGTGAGGCCCGTGCCGGTTTCGGGATCACGCGCATCGAGCAGGGCATCCAGCAGATCGCGGGCATGCGGATCGGCGCTTGGCGGTTGAGACAGGCGCAGCGTTTGCCGGTCGGTCACGATCGCCTCGATCTGCCGCTCGAAGAAATCGATGGCGGACCGCGCGCGAATGCGGCCGATCCGCGGGATCCAGGCCGGTGCGCCCAGGATATCGAGCGGATCGATGCGCCCCTGCGTCGCGAAATAGCGGGTCAATGCCTGCCCGAAGGCCACGGCGCCGCCCGCGATCGCGTTCGAGAACAACGTTTCGGCCAGCACGTCATAGGTCAGCCGCGTCATGTCCTCGCCGATGTCGACGATCCTGCCGGCGCGTCGCTGCGCCATCCGCGCCACCTGACTGGCGATCGGGGGCAGCATCCTCGCGGCAAGCGCTTCGACCCGCCTCGGCGTGAACAGCGGGGCCAGCGTGCGGCGGGCCCGCTTCCAGGCGTCGCCCTCGACCGTCAACAGTCCCTGCCCCAGGCCGGGCGCGAGAATGGTCTTCTGAAGCGCGTCCTTCGGATAATTCGCGTTGTTCTCGACGAGCACGTGCCGGATCGCAGCAGGGTCGGAGATGACGACGCCATAGCCGAGCACACTCTTGCCGGCGACGATCGGGTCCTCGAAATGCTGCTGGCGCCAGATCGTCAGCGGGTTGCGGCGCAGGCGCAGCAGCAGCTCCAGACGGCCGAGCTGGCGATCGCCCGGAATCGGCGCCGGGGGCGTCCGCCTCTTGGACGGCTCGGCGGGAACCTCTGACAGAACCATGCGATGGCGCCTTCTGAAACGAAGAACCGCCGGGCGAGCGTGACCTGTGCGGGTGTCGTTTCAAAGGCAGGTGCTGAGGGCTGCTGAAAAGGCGATCCCCTCCGATCGAAGGGGGCGCCCGGCGAGGCAACACCCCGGAAAAGGGCTGAACCCATCCCTCGCATTCAGGGAATCGTTACGTTCAGCAGCTACGCCCGGTCTTCATCGGGCACGCGGAGCTCGCCGGGTCGCGCAGGATGACAGCTCCACAAGGCGACCCTGCAGCGTCACGCGCGCTCCCGGCGCGGAAGGCTCGACCTGCGCTTCCCGTCCTCTGGACTCCCGGCCGGACGCTCGCCCCGTCCAATCGCGCTGCAATGGATCAGTTTCTCGCCAGCGCACGCAAGCTGGATCTGGATGTTACGATCGTCGCAGAAGCCGACCTCGATCGGCTGGCTGAGTTCGACGGCGTTTTTATCCGGGATCACACGCGCCTGGACGATTACACCCACCAGTTCGCGCTGCGTGCGGCCGAACTCGGCCTGGCCTCGATCGATGACCCGATCTCGATGCGGATCTGCGCCGACAAGGTGTCCCAGGTCCGTCTCTTCGAACGCCACCGGGTGCCGACGCCGAAGACGTTGCTCCTGCACCGCGGGAACATCGGCGATGCGATCCCGCTGCTCGGCCTGCCCTGTGTCGTCAAGCTCCCGGACAGCTCGTTTTCCAGAGGCGTCTGCAAGGTGGAAGGCGAGGCCGAATTTCGGGTGCGCTGCCTGCAATGGTTCGATCGCTCCCCCGTCCTGGTCGCTCAGGAGTACATCCCGACCCGCTTCGATTGGCGCATCGGGGTGCTCGATCGCCGGCCGCTCTTCGCCTGCCGGTATCACATGGTGCCGGGCCATTGGCAGGTTGTGCAGAACGCGGGCTCACGGGACTATCGGGAAGGCTTGACCGAGGCCGTCGCCATCTCCGAAACGCCCAAATCCGTGCTGGCAGCTGCGCTGGCTGCCGCCGACACGGTCGGCGACGGCTTTTATGGCGTTGACGTCAAGGAGTGTGGAGAGCGGCCCCTCGTGCTCGAGGTCAATGACAACCCCAATGTCGATGCCGGCCATGAAGATGCGCTCATCGGGAATGCGCTCTACGACACGGTCATGGGATCGCTCGATCACCGCATCAGAGCGACGGGCCGATGATCGACAGGGCACCGCCCCGGGGCCGCGGCGTCCTCCCTCGGAGGCCTTCGAATGCCAGCCTTCAGCCGGTCCGACCCCGCCAGCCCGGGCCGGCATCCGGAACGCATCACAGATGCGGACCTCGAGCGGGGAATAGCGGAGCTTTTGAGCCGGCGAGCGCCGGTCTCGCCGCTCCAGGGGCTTGCCGCTCTTCGCCCTTGCCAAGGAACGGGTCCCGATCGCGGCATAAGCGGACCATGGCCCACCGTGGCCCCGACCAGAATTGATGGGACTACGAATTAGGAACTGAACAACGGGGACATGGTTCGGCTCTATCGACCGCGAGCCGAAATTCTCAACGGATCGCGGACGTTTCCGGAGGCACAGCCGATGAACTCCCCGGCACCTTCTAGCTGGCTGTATCAACTCCCACTTTGGGGACGCGATGCCTTTTGGGTCAGGGCCGCGGAATCACACTGATCAACACCGGGATCAGGAAGCCGAGTGCGAAGGCTGCCGACAGGCAGATCAGGCGCATCCTGCGGATGAAGGCTGATGTATCGCGGATCATCCGACCTGCATCCTTCGCGCTGTGCTCGAAGGCCAGAGCTGCGCAGGCCAGCAGCAATGCCGCCGACAGGCCATGGAGCGAGACAGCGAAGCCATCCGGCAGGAGGCGCAGCATGGCCGAGGCCATGAGGATGATGGCTCCGATCAGGGCGCCTGCGGCGATCAGCACGGGAACGCGTGCAAGGATCGAAACCCTGACGTCCCGGGTGATGGATTGAGGGGCAAACGCGGTGTGAAGGGACATCCGACCAAGCCTTCCGGGGGTTCCCTCGGATCATCTCCCCTTCCCGCGCCCGCTTGCATGCGCTTGATCACACAAGCTCCGAAGCCAGCCCCAAGCCGGCGAATTCGACCGTGGCCGGAGGCCCGCAGGCGAGCATTCCCGACTGGAGCTGCCTGACAGGACCGCTTGCCTGACAGGGCCTCTTGCCCGACGGGACCTCTTGCCTGAGCGGACCGCCTGAGCTCGGCTCTCGACCGCAAGCGGCCGCAGGCGACCGGTCAAGGCAACGTCCGGGTCTGGTTGGGACGGACCTCAGTCGGTCTCTGAAAAATGCTGATAACGGCCCCCCCTTGCAGACGCTTCGTCGACGCGACACCGTGGCGTTCAGGTCAGGCTGCCAATCGTTCGCCCGTCCTGCGCCCGCTCCCCGGCAGCCCGGCCGTTCACGGTTGCGCGGCCAGTGCTTTGGCTATCGCCTGCGCAATCCAGTCCTGCGGGGTCAGCCCCGCCGCCCGCGCCCTGGCGCTGACCGCGTCGACGACGTCGGGCATCAGCGGCACGTCGAGAATGATGCGGTCCGCGATCTCGATAGCGTAGACCGCCCGTGTCGCCTGCAGGCTGAAACTCCGCAGCCGGGCGGTCTTCTGCGCGTCGGCCAGCGCCGTGTCCTTGGCCAGCAGGGCGCAATAGGCGCCGATCAGATTGTCGATGATCAGGGTCTTGCTCAGGCCCTGGCTGCGCAATGTGTCGACGGCGGCATTGAGCGAGGCGGGATGGTCGAGCGGATCGGAGACCGGCAGCAGCGCCGTGATGTCCTTGACGCCGGCCGGCGTATCGGCGGTCGGCCGCCCCCCGCACTCGAAACCGGCCGCCCAGGCGCCCGGGCCGATCAGCAGGGTCGACAGTGACAGCGCAGCCAGCAGGCACGTTGCGGTTCGCATGATGGTCCTCCTCGAATTGGCCCGAGCCGGTGCCGGCCGCCATGGAGCCCGGCGCTCACTGCGCCTTCTCATAGGCAGCATATTGCTCTTCGGTCATGGTCGGCAGCTTCTGCACGAAGGCGACGACGGCCCGCAGGTCGTCATCGCTATGGGTGTCCGCGAAGGACGGCATGCCGGTCATCCGCACCCCGTTCTTGACGATCCAGAAGATCTCGGCGGCGCTCCAGTGCTGGATCGTATCCGGCAGGAAGGGCGGCTCCGGATTGAGGCCCTTGCCGATATCGGTCGGGTCCTTCCCCGGGGCGCCATGACAGTAGACGCAGGTCTCGTTGTAGAGACGGAAACCCCGGGAAATGTCCGTGGACGGTGCGGGCGCCGGCACCGTGGCCGCCTGGCGGGCGACCGACTGGCGCATGGCGGTCTGCAGGAGGACGAATACCGGGGCGCTGTGCGGCTCGCGGGCGGCGATATTGACGAGGCCGCTGAAGACCAGGGCGAGGCCGGCGATGGCCAGGACGATGAAGGCTGTGACGAAACCCGCGATGAATCGCATGGCACCCTCCGGCGCGGGATGCGGACCGGCCGGTGCTTCGCCGCCGGGCGGCCACTCTCCTGCGGCATGTCCATGCTACCTGAACGGCGCGGGATCGAATAGCGCCTGCCGCTTTGCGCCCAGGCGCAAGCCGGCTTTCGATCGCCGCCGGGAACCGGGCAGTGCTTCAGGACTGAGCACCAGATCGCCGCGAAGGCAGCAGCGCAGGCCGGTTGCACGGCATTCCGTTCGAGCGCATCTAATGTCCGACCGACGCAACGGAGCTTGCGAACGCCCATGCGGGAATCACCGACGAATTGGATTACCGCGGTGGTGCGGCCAAAGATCAGCACTCTTTTGCGGAGGGAAACCTCCGAAAAGCTCTGGATCAAGTGCCCGGTCACCGGCCAGCTTGTCTTCCACCGGGATGTCGAGGCCAATTTATGGGTGATTCCGGGCTCGGGTCACCATTTGCGCATCACGGCAGCGCAACGCCTGGCGATCACACTCGATCCGGGCTCCCAGGAGGATGTGCCCGTGCCGGAAGGGCCGGTCGATCCGCTGCGCTTCCGCGACACGAAGCGCTATATCGACCGCCTCAAGGAGGCCAGAGCGAAGACCGGGCTGCAGGACGCGGTCAAGGTGGTCCGCGGCAGGCTAGAGGGCATGCCCGTCACGGTGGCGGTCCAGGACTTCCATTTCATGGGCGGCGCGCCTGGCATGGCAGCCGGGGAAGCCATCATCACCGCTGTAGAAGCCGCCATCTCGCACCGCACGCCCTTGATCCTGTTCGCGAGCGGCGGCGGGATGCGCATGCAGGAAGGGATGCTGGCATTGATGCAGATGCCGCGCACGACCGTGGCCCGACGGCGTCTGGCCAAGGCGAAATTGCCGTATCTCGTCGTGCTGACGGACCCGACGACGGGCGGCATCACGGCGTCCTATGCCATGCTGGGTGATGTGCATATCGCGGAGCCTGGTGCCCTCATCGGCTTCGCCGGACCGCGCGTCATCGAGCAGACGATCCGTCAAAAGCTGCCGGAGGGCTTCCAGAAGGCCGAATATCTCAAGGAGCACGGCATGGTCGATATCGTCGTGCCCCGAGCCGACATGCGCGCGACGCTCGCGAGGCTCTGCGGCCTGCTGACCCGCGAGCCGCCGCGGCCCCGTCCTGAATGAGCTGATCCTTGCGGCCGTCGCCGAGACGTTGTCGGCCTCGATCGCACGCTTCGCGCATGGCTGCGGCAGCAGCGCTCCCCAGCTTGTGGGGAGGCAAGACTGGCGGTCGATCGCCCTGCCCAGACGCAGGCGGCCGCTCGCGGTCAGTCCAGCGACAGGCCGCCGCGAAGGCCGCGGGTCTCGGGCGGCAGCGCAGCCACGCGGACGCCGCTCGCCGGCGGCGCGCTGAGGGCGCGCAGGGTCTTCTTGGGCATATCGAGATCATAGGGCCGGCTGGGCGGCAGCCGCATCGTGCTGACGAGCGTCAAGGTCGGGCTTGCCGGCGCAGAAACGGCCGGCGCGGGAGCCTCCGGGGCGAATGCCAGCGGCGCGGCGGCAAACGAGGTCTGCACGGTCGATGTGGTGGCGGGAGCCGCCGGCAAGTTGAGCGCAGCCAGCTGATAGTTCGGCTCCTCGATGCGGCGCCGCTCGGGCCGCTCGCCCTTCACATAGAAGGCGTTCCCGCCTGCCAAGGTCACGTAATGCATGTTGGGATAGGAAAAGCGCATGCCGGCCATGTGGAAATGCTTGGCCGCTCCGACAGGCTCGTGGCGCTTTCCGTTGAGGATGTCTTCCGCGATGGCCTCGACCCTCGGCAGGTCGCGTGCCGCCATCGGGCGGGTCAGCACGCCGGCGGCGAACTGGCGCGGCGCGCCGACGACGCCGCAGATCGTCTCAGGGTAACGCGGCGATTCCACCCGGTTCATCACCACCGTGCCGACGCTGAGCAGACCCGCATCGCTCGACCGGTTCGATTCGAAATACATCGCGCGGACGAGGCATTCCTTCTCGCGCGGATCGGCCTTGGCCAGGGTAACCGCGCGCTTGCGCGCCTCACGGGGATCCTTTGTCGCCGGCGCCGCCGTCGAAGCGGTCTCGACAGGCGACATGCTGCAGGCGCCCAGCGCCGGCGCAGCCAGTGAAATCAGAAGCGGGATCGCCTTGCGGCCGGAGCGGCTCTTGCCGATGGGACGGCCAACATTGCCGACGGGACGGACAGCATTTGCAGCGATCACGGCGCGCTTCATGCGGCAACCTCCTGATTACGGGCTCCGGGCTGCCGCAGGCGGCGGACCGTCATCCCTGGAAGGGACCCTGAATACGTTAACAGAACGTTAACGCCAGATGAACGGAGCGAAGGTGCCCGACCGCGCTTCGGCCGTCAACACGGCGCGGCTGTCCAACGACCGCCATGGCGGCGCCATGCAACATGCGGCTCTTCGCCCGTGCCAATGGACTGGTGTCGCTCGCGATGGATCCGGAACATGGACCTCGCCCGGACGCGCATCTTCATCGCCCGGGGCCACGCAGCGTCCCGCGAAAGCCGGTCGCCGTGCCGGAGTTTCGACCCTAGTGCACCGTCGCTTCTTCGTCCCCTTCCGGGTCGATCAAACCAGCGAGTCCGAGTTCCTCCAGCCCTTCATTGAACTCAGCCAAGGCCGCAGCGTCGCTGGCGAACGTCTCTTCCCAGACGGTCGACCCTCCATCTTCATCGACAAGCTCGAGCGTCCAGCCCTCGCTGTCCGCGAGACGGTAGATCTCGACCTGCACCGTCACGCCATCGCGAGTGACAGTCTGGCAGAGCGGTGAACGGAGAATGTCAGGGAAGTCGTCGGTCATGTCGCCCAATGTACCCCCGGGACAGCGGGGACTCAATCAGCGACGGCGCCCTGACGCGCTCCCGGTCGAGATCGGCCGCACCCGACGCTGACGACGGGATCGAGCAACGGCGCGAGGCGCTCCGTCATCATCGAGGCGCGGACGCCAAGCGCGATCTCGTCGCCGAACAGGGCCAAGAGCCGGGTGGCCAGGCCGCATTGCCGACAACGGGCGCGGCAAGGTCGCCATACGCGCCTTCGAGCCGGCCGTTCAGCTCGACTTCCAGCGCTGCCGCATCCGCGACAGGCGCAGAGCAAGCCGTGGCCGGGATTTCGCGAACGATCCTCCCCGGCCAGGATTGATCGTCAGGCCAGGATTGGTCCAAGCCAATATCGATCCAAGTCAGGACGAAACGCCGAGCTTACCATGTCACCTTGACACCGAGCTGGCCGTCATAGGTATGCGAGCGGCCATCGAGGCCGACCGAGTAGCCCGCGCTGGCGTAGAGGGTGATGTTCCTGGTCAGCTGTGCGTCGGCGCCGACCTTGAACTCGGCCCAGTTGCCGCCGAGATCGGCCCGGAACGGGATAAAGCCGGTGGCCGAGAAGAACGCGGTCTTGGGATTGCCCATGAATTCGTTCCAGAGGCTGGCCTTCAGCCAGGCAGTCAGCATCCGCGGTCTGGCGCCGAGCGTGGCCTCGTACAGCGTCCAGCTCCGCGCAAGGCGAGCGCCGATCCGGCCGGCGAGTGAGTCCGCGTCGGAGAAGCGCACCAGGGCTGCCGAGCCGTTCGAGAGCGTCTGGTAGATGATTTGCGCCTGCGGCTCGAAGACGACGCCGTAGCCGAGCTGGAGCGGATAGCCGCCTTCGAGCGAGGCGGCAAAGCCGAACGCGTCGCGGTTGAGGGTGAAGCCGCGCCTGGAATCGGCCTTGGCATCATACCAGGTGCCCTGGACGACGCCGTCGAGATACCAGCCCGACGGCCCGAAATGCGTCCAGTATCCGCCAAGCGAATAGGCATCGATGGTGTTGTGGCCGGCCTTGATGCCGTTGAAATGGGTGACGTCGCCCTCGATCCGGCCGATCGCGGCATAGATCCCGGCATGATCGCGTGAGCCGTCGGAGTTCTGGCTGCGATAGAGGTCGAGACCGGCCTGGAAAGCATAGAGGTCATAGTCGTAGTTCGGGCCGTTACGGTAGATGCCCCAGGGGCCGCCATCCTGGTTGCCATGTGTGCCGATGATCCGGGCCCAGCCGGCCGAGGCATAGGAGTGCCCGGGGGCGGCTGTGCCGGCCGGCAGCCGCACGGTCGTGGTGCAGCGGTAGTTCTTCTCGGGGTTCGCGCACCCGATCGTCCGCTCCTCCGTGACTTCGGGCGCCTCGAGGGGCGCAAGCTCGCCGACGCGCTCATGCAGACTGTCGATCAGGGTGCGGCCATAGATCAGCTGCATAGCCGGCAGCGCCGCATAGAGCGAGGTCTCGCGGCGAAAATCCGGGATGCCGGTCGAGGGCGGTGCCGGCGACGGCCCGGGGCCGGGAGGCGCAGGCGGCACTGGAGCCAGGTCCGAACGCAGATACCAGCTCTCCAACCCCGACGCATCACGGCTGGACCGATATAGCGAGTACTCATAGGGACCGGCAACCACAGGGCCAGCCAGTGCGAAGGCGCCGACCGCCGTCGTGGCGCCATTGATCGCATCGACCACAAGGATGCCGTTGCCCACGGTCAGGTCTCCGTGGCCTGTCGTGTTGGCGATCTGGAGCGAGGAGAGGCCCGTCGCGCTGCCCCCGTTGATAACCAGCCGGTCCGACGGCGAATTGTCGTTTCCAAGGAAGGTGTTGAGGCCCAGCCTGCCGCCCACGCCGGTATAGTTGACCGCTGTCAGCGCCTTGTAACTGGCCAGCCCCCCCGGATCGCCGGCGGGCGCCGAAAAGGCGACCAGGCTTGCGTCATTGATCAGGTTTGTGAGGTTTGAATTGCCGGTCAGATTCCATACCGTGGCGTTGGTCAGGACATGGGCATCCTGCCCTTTCGCCATGTGTTCGAAGCGCAGGATTTCGGCCCCAGGCGCATTCAGGGGAGCGGGATCGTTCGGGGGCGACGTTGACAGGGAGCGGTCGTCTTCCCCTTCGTCGTCGCGCCATGCCCGGGTTCTGCTCTCAGGCCTGCGCGCGCGGATTGAGGACGTCCCTGAGCTGATCGCCGATCAGGTTGATCGCGACCACCGTGATCAGGAGCGCCACGCCGGGATAGAAGCTGATCCAGAACTTTCCCGATAGCATGTGCTGATAGCCATTGGAGATCAGCAGGCCGAGGCTTGGCTCGGTGATCGGCACGCCCAGCCCGAGGAAGGACAGGGTCGCCTCCAGCGCGATGGCGCGCGCGATCTGGACGGTGGCGATCACCATCAGGGGCGGCAGGCAGTTCGGCAGCAAATGGCGAAACAGGATGCGCAGCGATGACGCGCCCTGGCAGATTGCCGCCTCGATATATTCCTTGCGCCGCTGCACCATCGCGCTGGCGCGGGCGATGCGGGCATAGGCGGCCCATTCGACGATGACGAGCGCGAGAATAACGTTGACGACGCCCTTGCCGAGAAAGGCCAGGATCATCAGCGCGACCAGGATGGTCGGGAAAGAGAGCTGCAGGTCGACGATGCGCATGATCGCGGTGCCGGTGCGGCCGCCCGCATAGGCTGCGATGAGCCCGAGCGTCGTGCCGATGGCGGCTGCCGCCAGCGCCGATGTCAGCCCGACCAGCAAGGAGATGCGCAGGCCGTAGAGAATGCCCGACAGCATGTCGCGGCCCTGATCGTCGGTGCCGAGCCAGTAGGTCATGCCCGTGGCCGAGACCGATCCGGGCGGCAACTGGCCGTCCATGATGTCGAGCTGCATCAGGTCATAGGGGTTCTGTGGCGCGATCCACGGCGCCAGGAGCGCGAGCGTGATGATCGCGCAGAGCAGAATGAGGCCGAGCACGGCCAGGCGCGAGGCGGCAAAGGCCCGCAGGAAGCGCTGCAGCGGCGTGCGCCGCGTCGCGGGCGCCGCTTCCGGAGCGGCCGCTTCCGGGGCGGCGGAACGCGAGGAGGTTGGCATGGTGTTCACCTGCAAGGCCCGGTCGCTCAGTTCTCGAGCCGGACGCGCGGGTCGAGAGCCGTGTAGATCAGGTCGACCACGAGATTGATGACGACGAACAGCACGACGATCACCATGAGATAGGCGACGATCATCGGGCGATCGAGCAGGTTGATGCTGTCGATGATCAGCTTGCCCATGCCCGGCCAGGCGAAGATCGTCTCCGTCACCACCGAGAAGGCGATCACCGAGCCGAATTCCAGCCCGACGATGGTGACGACGGGGATCAGGATGTTCTTGAGGAGATGGACCCGCAGGATCGCGCCCTCGCCAAGGCCCTTGGCGCGAGCGGTGCGGATATAGTCCTGCGGAACGATCTCGCGGGTCTCGGCCCGCACCAGCCGCATCACCAGCGAGATCTTGAACAAGGCGAGGTTCAAGGCCGGCAGAATGAGATGGCGCAGGCCCTCCAGGGTCAGGAACGACCATTGCAGGCCGAGCAATTCGCGCGTCGGCCCGCGGCCGCCGGCCGGCAGCCAGCTCAGTTGCACCGCAAAGACCATGATCAGCAGCAGCCCGACCCAGAAGCTGGGCAGCGAAAAACCCAGGATCGAGCCGGCCATCATCGTCTTCGCCACCGGCGAGTTCGGCCGGACGCCGGCATAGAGGCCGAGCGGAATGCCGATCACCACCGAGAGCAGCATGGCGGCGAGCGCCAGCTCGAGCGTTGCGGGCATGCGCTGGAGGATGACCCGCAGCGCCGGCTCGTTGAAGACGAAGCTGCGCCCGAGATCGCCCCTGACCGCGCCGCCGAGGAACGAGAGATATTGCTGCCAGAGCGGCCGGTCGAGCCCGAAGGCCGCGACCACGCGCAGGCGTTCCGCCTGGTCGGCATCGGGCGGAACCAGAACGGCAACCGGATCGCCGATCACGTTGACGCCGACGAAGACGATCACCGTCATGGCGAGCACGACCGCGAAAGCCTGCAGAAGTCGTTGGGCGAACCAGGCAATCATCTCATGTCCCCGGGCGACGGACCGGACCGGTCCGTCGCGTTGTCGATACTCGTGTTACCTGGCGCTGCGGGCATCCACCGCCAGCGTGCGTTCGTCGCGGCGCGGGTCGATGACGATGCCCTTGCGGGTGACCCAGGCGTTGTCGAGGATGAAGAGCGGGATGATCGGCACCTCGCGCGCCGCGGTCTCGACCGCGCCGACGAGCAGTTGCTCCCGCTTGCCGTCGTCGATCGTCGCCAGCGCCTGGACGATCTGGGTATCGAGCGCCGGATTTGCATAGCGCCCGTAATTGAAGACGCCGAGGCCCTTGGAGGGATTGTTGCTGGCGAGCACATTCGAGAGCAGATAGCCGGCCTCGCCCGTCGGGCTGCCCCAGCCCCAGAGCCCGGCACCGAATTCCTGCTTGCCGCCGCGCGTCGCATAGGCGCTCCAGGGCAGCGTCTCGACCGCGGTCTTGACGCCGATCCGCGTCCACATCTGGGCGACCGCCTGGGCGGTCGCCGCATCGTTCGGGTAGCGGTCATTGGGCGTGAAGAGCGTGATCTTGAACCCGTCCGGGAAGCCCGCCTCCTTCAGCAGCGCCTTGGCCTTGTTGGGGTCATTGGCGGGAACCGTGACGCTCTTGGCATAGGAATAGGTGCCGGCCGGCAGCCACTGGCCGGTCGGCCGGGCCGTCTTCTGCATGATCCGGTCGGCGAGGCCGTCGCGGTTGATCGCGATGGACAGCGCCTGGCGCACCTTGAGATCGAGCAGCGGGTTCTTCGGCAGCGGCTTGCCGTCATTGTCGGTGATGGTGGCGGCACCCGGCTCGAGCGAATTCAGCGCGAGATAGATGACGCGCAGCCCTTCCGTCGTGGCGACGGTGACGCGCGGATCCGCCTTCAGCTTCTCGAGATCGCCGACGGGCGGCGTGTCGATGATGTCGACATCGCCCGCCAGGACCGCGGCGACACGTGCACCGGAATTGGTGATCATCCGCAGCGTGACCTTGTCCCAGTCCTGCTTTGGCCCCCACCAGGCGTCGTTGCGGACGAGCTCGACCCGGTCGCCCGGGGTCTGGCTGACGAATTTATAGGGGCCGGTGCCGATGGCGGCCTTGCCGGAATTGTAGTCCTCGGTCGTGGCGCTCTCGCCGACATGGCGCGAGATGATCGGCACGAAGGCCAGCTCGCGCGGCAGGTTGGGGGCCGGCTCGCCGGTGTCGATGCGCAGCGTCAGCGGGTCGACGACCTCGACCGTCTTCACGGCGCGCAGGAAGCCGCCGAAGCCACCGGGACTGTTGGGGACGTTGCGGGCGCGCTGATAGGTGAAGGCGACATCGTCGGCGGTGAAGGGCTTGCCGTCATGCCAGGTCACGCCGGGGCGCAGCTTGAACTCCCAGACGGTGTCGGAGACCGGCGTCCAGCTCAGGGCGAGACCGGGCTTCAGGCTGACATCGGGCGCGCGGTCGACCAGGCGGTCGAAGACATGCATCGCGACGGAATGATTGGGCGTGGCATTGTAGAAATGCGGGTCGATCGAGGTGAAGGCGCCGCCGATCGCGATCCGCAGCGGGGCCGCCTGTGCAGGAGCGAGGCCGAGCCCCGTCGTCAGCAGCGTCGCCGCAAGCCAGGTTTTGAGTGATGCGCTCATCGGGGTCCTCATGATCGAATGACTGGAATTAGGTCTGTTGGCCGCTTCATTCCGGCTCAGCCGCTCAGCCACATGCCGTCGCGCTGCGGGTCGGCGCCGGCCGATAGGCGGCCGGCATCGGCGAGCACCGCATGCAGCGCCGCGAAGGCGAAGCCCTGGTAGGAGCGCGCGACGCGATAGCCCTGGCGCTCCAACTCCGCGGCGACATAGCGTGGGATCCGGTTCGAGATATCGATGCTGTTGCTGGTCACGCTGATCCGTGGCGCCGCGACCGCATCGAAGACCGGCATGCCGAAATCGATGATGTTGCTGATGCCCTGCGCCATCGCCGGCAGGATCGCGGTGCCGCCTGGCGCGCCGATGACGATGAAGGGCCTGTCATCCTTGAAGACGATGCTCGGCATCTGCGAGCTGGTGCGGCCCTTGTTAGGCGCCAGCGAGCCCGGCCGGCCGGGCCGCGGATCGAAGGCGCTCATCAGCCCGTTATACATGAAGCCCAGCCCATCGCTGATGACGCCGCTGGGGATATTGAGCGTGTGGGTGAGCGTCACCGCGTTGCCCTCGCCGTCGACGACGCAGACCTGCGTGGTGTCGTTGGCCTCGGGCTTCAGCTTCAAGCGCTCGATGGCGCCGCGCTCGCCCCGGCGGATGCTCTGCGCCAGCGTCGCGGCATAGTCCTTCGCCAGCAGCCGGTCGGTCGGCACCTCGACGAAATCGGGGTCGCCGATATGCGCGTCCTTGTCGGCCGTCACCCGCATCAGCGCCTCGGTCAGGATGCGCAGATGCTCGCCGCCATTATGCTCGAGTTCGCCGAGCGGGAAGTTCTCGAGGACATGCAGCAGCTGGATCAGCGAGACGCCGCCGCCGGGCGGCTGGACGCTGGCGACGCGGTGGCCGCGATAGCTGCCCCAGACCGGCTTCGACCGCCGCAGCTGGTAGTTCGCCAGGTCCTCATAGGCGAGCAGGCCGCCATTCGCCTTCATGTCGGCGGCGATCTGCTCGGCGATCTCGCCGCGATAGAAGATCTCGGGGCCGGCTGCCGCGATCCGCTCCAGGGTGCGGGCGAGATCGGGATTGGCGACGGTGTCGCCGGGGCGCTTCAGGCTGCCATCGGCCCGGAAATACAGCTCCCGGCCGGTCGCGCTGAAGCGGAGCAGGTCCTCATTGGGCACCCGCCCCTGCTCCGACTGGTTCAGTGCCATGTAGTAATGCATGTAGGGCCGGATCCTGAAGCCGCCCCGCGCGTAGTCGATCGCCGGCTGCATGATATCGGCGAGATCCATGGTGCCGTATTCGGCCAGCGCCGTGGTGTATCCCTTCAGGTTGCCCGGCGAGCCGACGGCCTGATAGCCGATCTCGTTGACATGGCCCTTGACCACGAAGGAGAAGCCGTCCGGCGCCTCGCCGATGATCGCGTCCTGCCACATGTCGGCACGGGTCGCCGCCGGGCTGCGGGCATAGAATTCCAGCACGTCATGGGCATTGCGGCCGGGCATGTAGATCTGCATCGAGCCATAGCCGGCGATGCCGGTCATCTGCGGATCGACGACGGATTGCACGAAGGCGCAGGCGATCGCGGCATCGACGGCGTTGCCGCCGCGCCTGAGAACCAGCGCTCCGGCCTCGACGGCCTCGGGCTGGGCCGCGACGATCATCCCGGCCATCGGCTCAGCCCTTCCCGCCAAAAGCTGCCGCGGGAAAACGCCCGAGCTCCTCCAGCAGCATCGGCCAGGCCTGCAGGCCGAGCGGGATCGACGCCAGATGGAAGAACTCGTTGGGCGCGTGCACGTCCTCGTCGGGCAGGTTGAAGCCGAACATCAAGGTGTCGAGACCGAGCGTCTCCTTGAAGATCGCGGTGATCGGCACCGTCGCGCCGAGCCGGACATGGACCGGCTCCTGTTGCGATGTCGTCCTCAGGACGCGCGTGGCGGCCTGGACCAGGGGGTGGTCGGCAGCGAGCGTCGAGGCCGGCGAGCCGCCGCCTATCGCCTCGAAGCTGACCGCGACGCCGGGCCGCGCCATCGCCAGGATATGTCCCTTGAGCGCCTGCGCCGCCTGGTCGGGGTCCTGCCCCGGGGCGAGACGGATGGTGATCTTCGCGCGCGCCTCGTCGGGGATCACCGTCTTGCTGCCGGAGCCGGTATAGCCGCCCCACATGCCGTTGACGTCGATGGCGGGGCGCAGCGTCAGTCTCTCGCGGATGCTGTAGCCCGGCTCGCCGGCCGCGATGCCGCCGATATCGCCGACAAAGGCCGCCTCGTCGAAAGGCAGGGCGGCGGTGTCCTGCCGGTCCCGCTCACTGAGCGGGCGCACGGCCTCCATCAGCGCCGGGATGGCGATCGCGCCATTCCTGTCATGGAGCGTCGCGATGATCGCGGCGAGCTCGTGCAGGGCGTTGCGGACCGCGCCGCCATAGCGGCCGGAATGCAGCTCCTTGTCGGCGGTGCGGACCACGAGTTCGAGCTTGGTCAGCCCGCGCGCCCCGACATTGATCGTCGGCACGGTCGGGCTGGCGCGGCCGCCATCGGCGGAGATCATGGCGTCGGCCTTGAGCAGCGGGCCATAGCGCGCGACGATGGCATGCAGGCTCGGGCTGCCGGTCTCCTCCTCGCCTTCGATGAAGAGCTTGATATTGACCGGGCAGCGGCCCTTGACCGCCAGGAAGGCCGCGACCGTCTCGATGGCGATCGTGGTCGAGCCCTTCACATCCGACGCGCCGCGCGCATAGAGTCTGCCGTCACGGGTCGTCGGCTCGAAGGGCGGTGTCTTCCAGAGCGCCAGCGGATCGGGCGGCTGCACGTCGTAATGGCCGTAGATGATGATCGTCGGGGCGCCGGGCGCGCCGAGCCAGGTGCCGTAGACCGCCGGCTGGCCGCCGCCATCGAGCAGCTGGACATCCGACAGCCCGATCTCCTTCAACCAATCGAGCAGGAACGTCCGTGTGTCCTGCATGCCCTGCGCATAGGCCGGATCGGTGCTGACGCTCGGCAGCCTCAGGAAGGCCTTCAGCCGGTCCAGCACGGCATCGTGCCGGGCGAGCAGATGATCGACGACGGGCTGGGCGCTCATCGCGGGCCTCCAGGAGTTTGGGGATGGCGGGTCGAAGCGAGGATCGGGGTCTCGTCGGCGACAGCGTTCAGCACGGCCTTGGGGACCGGGACGGAGGCCGCGAGCAGCAGGAAGGACAGGGTCTTGCCATGGCCGTCGAGGCCCAGGCTGGCATTGACGCCGCCGTCCAGAACATCGTCGAGGACGAAATTGAAGGCAGCCAGCCGGGGCAGTTCGTAGCGCACGACCCGGGAGGGCACCCTCGCCCGAAAGATCTCCGCCACGAGATCGGCCGTGAGCTCTGCGGCCAGCACCGGGAAGAGCGCCGGGTGGCGGCAGACCACCGCGATATTCAGGCGGTTGCCCTTGTCGCCGGAGCGGGCATGGGCAAGCGCATGGAGCGGCGTGCGGATCAGTTCCATCATGCCGCCTCCTCCATGAAGGTGACGCGGGGCGTGACCCTGTCGCGCGCGACCAGGCAGGACGCGCTGCGCAGCCGCGGCGTCAGGCGCTTGCGCACCCCGCCCCCGCCCGCCGGCCCGGCGCAGTACAGCGCCTCGACCTCGTCCAGCAGGCACTCGGCGGCGGCACGATCATCGGTCTCGGCCGCGAAGCGGATGCGCAGATCGGCCGGCAGCCTGTCCCAGACGAGGTCGGAAATGCCGGAGCCCGCGCTGTCGCCGAAGACGCTGACGGCGCCGATCAGATCGACACGAATGGCGAGAGCAGGATGGAAGCGGCGCATCCGAAGCTGCACGGTCTCGATTGCGAGTTTTGCCCGCGCCCCGGCATTGGGGCCGGCATAGGAGATTTCGGCCTCGGCGAGATGGCCGCCATCGACGCAGATCGTCGCTTTCAGGGTGGGCGGCAAAGGGTGGCCCCTGGCGCCGCTGACGCGCACCCGGTCGGGGCCGACCTGCTCGATCTCCACCTCAGTCAGGTCGAGCACGACATCGGGCGTCAGATAGGCGGCCGGATCGTGGATCTCATAGAGGATCTGTTCGGTCACGGTGCGCCGGTCGACCAGCCCGCCGGTGTCGTCGGGCTTGGTCACGACGAAGCTGCCATCGGCCTCGACCTCGGCAATGGGATAGCCGATCCGGTCCATGCCCGGCACGTCCTTGATGCCCGGATCGGCGAAATAACCGCCCGTGACCTGCGAACCGCATTCGAGCAGATGTCCCGCCAGGATGCCGGCGGCAAGCCGGTCCCAATCGTCCCAGGCCCAGCCGAAGCTGTGGATCAGCGGCCCCAGCACCAAAGCGGGATCGGCGACGCGCCCGGTCACGACGATGTCGGCGCCGCGCGACAGGGCCTCGGCGATCGGGCCCGCGCCAAGATAAGCGTTGGCGGCGATGATCTCGGGCGCCCGCGCCAGGATCGTGCCATCGCTCTCGCAGGCGGCGAATTCGGCCGGGCTCATCAGGCCGAGAAGGTCATCGCCCTCGACCACCGCGATCTTCAGGCGGGGATATCCGGCCTCTGCGGCCCAGCTGCGGATTTTCGCGGCAGCGGCCCGCGGATTGGCCGCGCCGAAATTGCCGATGATCCTGATGCCGTGCCGGGCGGCGTCCCCGAGAGCCGGGCGCAGCAGGCGCTCGAGCGCGGGCACCTCGCCGCGGGCAGGATTGGCGATCCGGTCGATCTGCGCGAGCGCCAGCGTGCGTTCGGCCAGTGTCTCGAAGATCAGGAAACGGGGCCCGTCATGCTGCGCCAAGGCTTCGATCACCGGCCCGGCCGAATCCGATCGGTCGCCGGCAAAGCCCGCCGCAGCACCGATCCGAACCTGTGTCGCCATGCCGAACCCATCCGTTGCCGCCAGCCCGGCCCATGGCCGCGCCTGATGCATTGGTGGCGACGCATTCAGAAAGTCAAATAATGGGAATTCATTATTCCATAGGATGAGCCTATGACTGAGCTGCACGGGAGGCGACAGACCGCCGGCCCGGCCGATCGACCACCGAGGCGCCATGAATCTGACAATCCGGCAGTTGGAGATCCTGGTCGCGATCGGCGAAACGCTGAATCTCACGGCCGCGGCCGAGCGCCTGGGCATCACGCAGCCCTCCGTCAGCGAGACGCTGAAGCGCATCGAGGCCGAGCTCGGCTATCGGCTGGTGCACCGGACGACGCGCGCGCTGACGCTGACCTATGAAGGGCGGCACGTCGTCGCCAGCGCGCGCGATGCCGTGCGCAGTCTGCACCAGACCTTCGAGGCGATCGCCAGCCGGAACGAAGGCGTGCACGGCCGGGTCTCGATCGCCGCACTTCCATCCGTGGTCTGCACGCTGCTACCCCCGGCGATCCGCGCCTTTCGCAGCAGCTTCCCCGGTATCGATGTCCAGATCCGCGACGCGCCCCAGGACCGGGCGACGGAGCTGCTGGAGGACGGTATCGTGGACCTCGCGATCGTCGGCCACCCGGCCTCGCTCGGCGCCTTCGCCTTCGATCCGGTGACGTCGGACCGCATGCACCTGGTCTGTCACCGCCAGCACAGCCTCGCCACGCGCGAGAGCGTGACCTGGGCGGACCTCGCCGGCCATGACTTCATCGCGATCTCGCCGGCTTCGTCGGTGCGCAGGCTCACCGATGCCGGGTTCGTCCACGGCAACCTGTCGATCGAGCCGAGATACGAAGTCGACCAGATCCCCTCTGCGGCAGCCCTCGCGGCGGCCGGCCTCGGCATCACCGCGCTGCCATCGATGACCTTTGCGATGTTCCGGAGCACGGACCTGGCCATGGTGCCGATCACGGCGCCCAGCATCGAGCGCCGGATCGGCTTGCTCTGGGTCAAATCCCGGCCGCTCTCGCTCAGCGCGACCCGGCTGGCGGACGCGATCCGGACGCATGGCGGCGCCTGACCCAACGGCGCGTCGACGAGCCCCCTCGCCGTCTCAAGGTGCAACCGCTCTTCGCCGAAGGGCTGGATCATCGGACCGGAAATCGTGTCCGGTCCGATGATCTAGCTGTGGAGCGTCAACAGGTTGTCCTCGTCGAGAGCGAGTCTGCTGATGGGTGTCTTGGCCTGGATTCCGCCGTGGGGGCGATGCCAGTTCTGGGGATGCGTTCCGGCCGCAGGCTCGGCAGAAGCCCGCGGCCGGAACCGTGCACTTTGTGCGACGCCTCAATGCAGCGAGCGGAATGTCGCGCGCAGATCGTCCGTCAGGGCTTGCGGCTGCTCCCAGGCCGCGAAATGCGTGCCCGTGTCGTGGCGCCTGTAGAAGACCAGGTTCGGATAGGCCTTGCGCGTCCAGCTTTCCGGCGCCTGGTAGATCTCGTCGTGGAATGCGCTGACACCGGTCGGCAGCGGCACCCCCTTGGGCGCGAAGAACGCGAGCTTGCTTTCCCGGTAAAGCCGCGCCGATGAGACCGCCGTGTTCGTCAGCCAGTACAGCGTGATGTTGTCGAGGATATCGTCCCGGGTCAGGCCCTCCTTCGCGCCATCGAAGACGCGCGCGATGAGGTTGTAGCTGCGGATGTCGTGGTCGATGATCCAGGCTGCCAGCCCCACCGGCGAATCCGCCAGCGCGTAGAGAGTCTGCGGCCGGCCCGCCATTTCCTGCGCGTAGCCGAGCCCGTTCGCATAGAAATCGACGAGCTGGTCCCAGGCATGCTTTTCCTCGGCATCCAGGCCCGCGGGCTCGGGGCCGTTGGGAAGCAGCGGGGCGATCTCGGCGGGAACGGTCGCCGGCATGTTGGTGTGGATCCCGGCCAGCCCGGCCGGGCGCTGCAGCGCCATCTGCTCGGTGACCGCATTGCCCCAATCGCCGCCTTGCGCGACATAGCGCGTGTAGTCGAGCCGCTGCATCAACACCGCCCAGGCGCGTGCGACATGCTGCGGATCCCAGCCGTTGACGGCCGGCTTGCCGGAAAAGCCATAGCCCGGCAGCGACGGGATCACGACATCGAAGGCATCGGCTGCAGTGCCGCCAAAAGCGGTCGGATCAGTGAGCGGGTCGATGATCTTCAACTGCTCGATGATCGACCCGGGCCAACCATGCGTGACGATCACCGGCAGCGCGTTCGGGTGTTTCGACTTCACCTGGATGAAGTGAATATCCACCCCGTCGATCGTCGTGACGAAGTTCGGGTAGCTGTTGATCCGTGCTTCGACGTCTCGCCAGTCATGCTGGTCCGCCCAATACGCGGCGAGCTTCTCGATGGTCGAGAGGCTGACGCCCTGGGTCGGGTCGTTCTCGCGCTCGGGCCATTTCGTCGCCTTGATGCGGCGCTTCAGCTCGGCGAGTTCTTCGTCGGTCGCGTGGTAGCGGAATGGCCGGATCGAACGGTCGCCGCTCGCCTTCGGGTCTGCGGCCTCAGTCTCCTGCGGCGAGCGCGAGGGAGACGGCGCTGCTATCGCGTTCACGGCGGGAAGCATCGCGCCGATCGTTCCCACGACGGTTGATGCGATGAAGCTCCTGCGGCCGATCAACGGGTGCGGACCAGGCATGGCGGTTCTCCTCGGGGTTAAGGCGGAGACGTGGACGGACTGTGCGATGATCTGGCGTGCCGCATCGACATAGTCGCGCCCCGCATCGGTGAGCTGGACATTCCGACTGGTCCGGACGAGCAGGCGCGTACCGAGATGGCGCTCGAGCTCCGCGACTTTCCGGCTGACGCTCGGCAGCGGCGCGTTCAGCTTGCGGCTTCCCGCAGACAGGCTGCCGGCATCGACGACCGCCAGAAAAACCTGCATCGCATCGAAGCGGTCCATCAGGCCCCACACTCCTTTGCGCCGGCGGCAGAGACGTTGTCCGCGCCCCCGGTCCGAAGCTTCGCACCGGCCTCGGCCAGCCCGATCGATGGGCCGGCTTCAGTCTAACGCGCGGTCGGCCTTGCTGCCATGGGTGACGCACCAGTCCCGGTCGCGCCCAGGCGGAGATCTGTCATTGGCTTTGCCCAGGGTGCTCCTGAGCCGGTACATGAGCGCATGGAAAACCGCTTCACACTCCTTGGGCTCAACTCATTCCGGCAGGAGATCAAGAAGAGCCGCTTCATTGCGACCGCCGCTCCCGTTGCGGATGAGGCGGCAGCCAAGGAGTTCATCGCTGCCCACTCGGACCCGGCGGCCAATCACAATTGCTGGGCCTGGCGTTGCGGACAAGGCTATCGCTTCAACGATGACGGAGAACCGAGCGGCACAGCGGGAAAGCCGATACTCGCGGCCATCGACGGGCAAGCGCTGGACGGCGTCGCCGTCGTCGTGACGCGCTGGTTCGGCGGGGTCCTGCTCGGCAGCGGCGGCTTGATCCGCGCCTATGGCGGCACGGCCGCCCTCTGCTTGCGCGCGGCCGAGACGGTGGCGCTGGTCGAGGCGGCATCAGTGACGATCACCTGCGCGTTCGGCGATCTGGCGCGCGTCCAGGCGCGGCTTGGTGATCTGCCGGGGGTGCAGCTGCGCGATCAGGTCTTCACGGATACCGGCGCAGTGCTGTCGGTGTCGGTTCCAAAGCTGGAGGCCGATCTGGTCTCCAAACTGGTCAGGGACATCACCAGCGGACGCGCGGCGATCAGATGGGACGACTAGGTTCTCGATCTCCGGGCGGGTGCTGGCCCGGCGACATCGCGCTGGCATGGAGATGGCGACAGAGCACTTTGTCTGCTGGTCTTAGTTGCGCCAAGACCCGATGTCAGAAGCGCCCGATTGCACCGGCTGCACGGATTGGGGGCTGACCACAGGTGGCGAACGGATGTGACCGGCGCGAGCCGCTTGTCGACGCGCTGGCGACGGACGCGCATGAGCTGGATTTTCGCCCCTCCTCCGAGGATCGGGAGGGCGAGACCACGGCGCGCGGGCCGGCCTCTCAGACCAGCGATGACGCGTCCAGCCAGCCCGGGAAGGCCCGACGCGCGGGCGGCGGCTCGGTCCTGAGAAAGCTGGCCTATGCCGGGCTCCTGCTCTGCCTGGGGGGCCTCGTCGGCCTGGGCGGCGGCGTCGCCTACTACGCCGCGCAGCTGCCTCCGCTCAGCCAGCTCACGGTGCCGAAAAGGCCCCCGAACATCGCCATCCTGGCGAGCGACGGCTCGCCTCTCGCCAATCGCGGCGAGACGGGCGGCCGCGAGGTCTCGCTGCGGGAGCTGCCGCCCTCCCTGCCCAAGGCTTTCGTCGCCATCGAGGACCGGCGCTTCTACGACCATTGGGGCATCGACCTGATGGGCATCGTCCGCGCAGCCTACCGCAATCTGGCCCATGACGGAGGCCTCCAGGGCGGCTCGACGCTGACCCAGCAGCTCGCCAAGAACCTGTTCCTGACCCAGGAGCGCACGGTCTCGCGCAAGATCCAGGAAGCGATCCTGTCGCTCTGGCTGGAGCGCAGCTACAGCAAGGACCAGATTCTCGAACTCTATCTCAACCGGGTCTATTTCGGCGCCGGTGCCTATGGTGTCGAGGCCGCGGCGCAGCGCTATTTCGGCAAGTCGGCCCGCAACCTGTCGCTGTCGGAAGCCGCCCTGCTGGCCGGCCTCGTCCAGTCCCCCTCGCGCCTGGCCCCCAGCCGCAACCGGGAAGCCGCACAGGCCCGCGCCGAACGCGTCATCGCGGCGATGAAGGAGCTCGGCTTCATCACCCCCGACATGGCCAGCACGGCTCTTGGCGCACCGGCGCAGATCGTGCGTCCCAAGGCGGCCGGCTCCGCCAATTATGCCGCCGACTACGTGATGGAAGCGCTCGACGACACCGTCGGCGCCATCGATTCCGACATCGTGGTCTCGACCACCCTCGAGCCAGCCCTGCAGGCGGCGGCCGAGCGGGTGCTCGTGGACGAACTCGACGCCAAGGGCCAGAAATTCAATGTGAGCCAGGGCGCCTTCGTGGCGATGCGGCCGGACGGGGCCGTGACAGCGCTGGTGGGTGGCCGCAACTACGAGACGAGCCAGTTCAACCGGGCGACCTCCGCCCGCCGCCAGCCGGGCTCGGCCTTCAAGCCCTTCGTCTATCTGACGGCGCTCGAGCGGGGGCTTCGCCCCGACACCGTGCGCTCGGATTCGCCGGTCAACATCAACGGCTGGAAGCCCGAGAACTATGACCGCGGCTATCGCGGGCCGATCACGCTGCGCAATGCTCTCGCCCTCTCCCTCAACACGGTGGCGGTGAAGCTCACCATGGAGGTCGGTCCTCAGGCTGTCGTGCAAACGGCGCAGCGCCTGGGCATCGCCTCGCCGCTCCAGGCCGACCCCACGATCGCGCTCGGAACCTCCGAAGTCACGCCGCTCGAGCTCGTCGGCGCCTATGCCAGCTTCGCCAACGGGGGCGTCGGGGTCGTGCCCTACGTGATCACCGAGGTGAAGGCTGCGGATGGCAGGCCAATCTTCAACCGCCCGGCGCCGGACGATGCGGGCCGGGTCATCGATCCCGCCACCGATGCGATGATGAACGCGATGCTGCACAACGTCTTCGTCATCGGTACGGCCCAAAGGGCGCGGATGCCCGGCTGGCCCATGGCCGGCAAGAGCGGCACCACCAACGACTACAAGGACGCCTGGTTCGTGGGCTTCACCGGCAATCTGGTTGCCGGCGTCTGGCTCGGCAACGACGACAGCACACCCACCAAGGGCGTATCCGGCGGCAACCTCCCGACCGATATCTGGCACAATTTCATGAAGATCGCCCTCAAGGACCAGAAGCCGGTCGGCCTGGCGGGCGTGGCCGGCGCCGGACAGGATCCGCGCTACGCCAATGAAAGCGGCAAGGGCCAGCCCCGGCAACGCACCAGGCGCCAGAAGAATTTCTTCGAGAGGCTGTTCGGGCTCTGAGGTTCGGTCGTTCGGCCCAGAGCTGAGCCCGTAGTTGTCACAGAGCCGCTCCGAGGCTGCGCCAGGAGCAGACTCTGGCTGGTGGCCTGGAAGCAGAGATTGCCAATCGTCTCGCCTGAATTCCGTTCGCGACCCATCTGGGACTGCGGGGAGGTACGCTTCCTGTCGGGCCGATTGCCCCGAAAGGAGAGGCCGAGATTGGACCGTCCGCTTGCCGGCGGATCTCCCGAAAGGCGGGATGATCTTGGGAGCGGCTGTTGCCGGTTGTGTTACTTCGTCGGCTGAGAGCGCGCGGTGAGCTTATTTCCGTCCGGATCGCGAAGGTAGGCGACGAAGGCTCCGTTCGGGCGCTCGCTGGGTGGGCTCTCGATCGCCGTCCCACCATGCGTGGTGCCGGCCTTATGCCACGCGAGAACATGGTCGCGGCTTGCAGCGGCGATACCGATAGTCCCACCGTTGGCCGCGGTCGCTGGATTGCCGTCGATCGGCTTCGTGATCATCAGCCGACCGCCCTTGTGGGCATAGATCAGCCTGCCTCTGGCATCTATCTCGCCAGGCTCGCCTCCCAACGCGGCGAATGTGGCGTCGTAGAAATCTCTGGCCCGCTCCAGGTCGTTGCTGCCGATCATGACGTGAGTGAACATAGTCTTATCTCCAAATAGGGCCTGCGCGAGATAGTCGCGCGCGGTCCGCAAGCGCCCCCCAGAATGCCGTCGCGGCACAGGCGATTGTGGGGCTTGGGAGGCTCGGTGAGCGAGCGCGAGCTCGCGGCCATGGCCCGACCATTCGTCGGCCGGGCCATGGCCCTCCATTCGTCAGAACATGTGGAAAGGTGGCTTGGCGTCGTCTGGCAGGAGCGCCTTATAGGGCGTCCGGACCAGGCGCTCCTCGAAGTCGGCCTTGGCCTTTTCCAGCAATCCCGGTTCGACGAGCACGTCCGCGGCTACGCCCGCCATGACCTTCGCAACGTGAACCATGCCCTTGTGCGCCAGCGGCGATTGACCATGGGCCGTCAACTGCCAGGAATGCCCCGGCGTGCCGATCGTATATGTCGCGCCCCGCGCCTGTACCGTCGGCACGGCCCAGGAGACATCACCGACATCGGTCGAGCCCATCATACGCGGCCCCGGCACCTCCTTGGGTGCGATCGCGTTGCACAGGGGAAAATCCGTCACCGGCAATCCCGAGCGGCGAAATGCGCTTTCGATATGCGCGGGCGTCACGCTCTTCTGCATGCGCCTGGCGAAGGCGACGTCGTCTGCATCGAACGGAGGCGGGCCAAGCCGATCGAAATTGCGCTGCATGGCATCCTCCAGGGGCGTGTTCGCCAGCAAGCTGCTCATCGCGCTGACGACTTCGCTGGTGACCGTGGTCTCCGTCATCAGTGCCGCTCCTTCGGCGATTTTCCGGACCCGGGCGAGGAGTTCATGGACCTGGGAGACCATCGTCGCCCGCACGACATATCGGAGCTTGGCCTTGGCTTGGACAACGTTCGGCGCGATGCCGCCTGCTTCGAGATACGCGTAGTGGATGCGCGCATCGCTCGGCATGTGCTCGCGCATGTAGTTGACGCCGACATTCATCAACTCGGCGGCGTCGAGCGCTGAACGGCCGAGATGCGGAGAAGCGGCGGCATGGCTGGCGCGCCCGGAAAACTCGAAGTCGATCGTCGTGTTGGCCAGGGATATGGCTGCCGTCACCGCCGCAAAATCCGCGGGATGCCAGGAAATCGCGATGTCGACGTCCTTGAAGGCGCCCTCCTTGACCATGAACGCCTTGCCTGCCCCACCTTCTTCCGCCGGGCAACCATAGTAGCGGACGCGGCCCTTGAGCCCACGCTCCGCGAGGAAATCCTTGACCGCCGCGGCCGCCAGCATGGCGCCGGCCCCCAGCAGGTTATGGCCGCAGCCATGGCCGGCCGGCTGGTTCGGAAGCGGTTGATGCTCGGACATGCCGGGGGCTTGCGAGAGCTCAGGCAGCGCGTCGTACTCGCCGAGGATAGCGATCACCGGGCCGTCCTCTCCCGCCTCGCCCATGACGGCGGTCGGCAATCCGGCGATGCTCGTCTCCACGCGAAATCCCTCGCGCCGAAGCTGCTCGGCGTGGGCCGCAGCCGACTTAACCTCGCGGTAGTTGAGTTCGGGCATTTCAAAGACGCGGTCGCTCAACTCGATGTAGTCCGCCTGCTTTGAATCGACGATCGTCCAAATCTTATCGGTATTCTGCACAGCCTTCTCCCGAGATTGCATTCGCGCCATAGAGGCGGCTGAAGGCCGCCGTCATCCGCAATCGCCGGATATCGACAGCCACAGCCTTCGAGAGGCTACTACAAGGCGAACGGCAGAATGGCCGAATTTTACTCAGAAGAATCGGCAATTGTTGCAGACTGATCGAGGTTTGCTTGTGCGCTCCGAAATTCGCGATGCTTGCCTTTGTCCGTTCCCGCTTTCGGCGCCTCTCTTCAGCGCCAATGGCGGATGCCGGCGCGGAGATCACGCTGCCATCGCGTTTCGCGCGGTCCTTGATGGATTCTTCGCTGCGGGTCATCGCCTTCGAAATCGAGTGGCAAGGCGGATCGTCTCCAAACCCTGACGCCCCCTGGGGGATAATCCTGTCGGGCTCGCGCGCAGAGACCGCCGGTGCTTGCCGGACGCGAGTGCAGGAGCCAATCATTTTCCGATCTCGCTTCTGATGCTAGGCATGCCAACATGCTCCGGTCGATCCAACAGCTTCGGGACAGCTCCGCGGTAGGCGCGCTGCTTGCCGACGGCGATGAGCAATTGACGCTGATGGGCGGCGGCTCCGAATACCGCATGCCGTGGCATTGGCACGACTGCCTGATGATATTCCTGCCGCATGTCGGAGCGGTCGATTTCCGCGACGAGACCAGACAATCCGGCGCCTGGCTGAGCGAGGACCGTTTCGCGGTGGTTCCACAGGGTCTCGCGCACCAGACCTCGGCAGCCCGACCGATCCATCGCCATGTGGCGATCTACGCTGCAGATGGACAACTGGCGAAGATCGAGGCCCGCATCGGCTCATTGCATCGTGTGCGCAGCAAGCTCGGACGAACAGGCTTTTTCCCAATGACGTCCGAGATCCGGTCGCTTCGCGGGCTGTGCCAGAGTGGACAGGCCGACGACGCCGTTGCGCAGGTCACGCGCAGCCACCTCGCTGCGGCATTGCTGATCAATTGCCTCGCGCAGATCGAGCGAAGCGATGAACTGTCCGGCGCGCGCCCTGAGGGTCATGGCGAGATGCTCGTTTCGGAGATCAGGTCGTTCATCAGCCAGAACGCCAGCCAGGACCTGCCGCTCGACCTCATCGCCGACAGGTTCGGCTTGTCCAGACGCCATGCAACCCGCTTGTTCCGCGGCAAGACAGGCTTCTCGATCGCCGCCTTCCAGGACCATGTGCGGATCAGGCAGGCGCAGGAGTTGCTGGTCGCGACCACGCTTCCGATTGGCGAGATCGCCTGGCGCGTCGGCTTCGAATCCGGCTCCGCCCTGGCGCGGGCGATGAAGCGCCTGACCGGGCTGACACCGACGACCGCGCGGCGGGACCTGGCCCGATCCGACAAATCTTGAGGCCCGCTCGGTCGCGCAAGGGGCCGCCCCGCCCCTTATCCTGGCGGGATGCTTCAAGAGCCAGGCGAGGACATGCGATGCAGGGCGCTCAACCAAATGGCTTCGTCATCCGTTCGGATCTGACGAGGACGATGCCGATCGGCTTCGGGGCTGCCGTCGTCGACGCCATCGCGCCGTCCATGACGTGAGCGAGGCTGCGACGATGAACGACATCAGGCTTGTCAACGTCTTCACCCATAGGGGAAGCGGCGGGAATCCTTGCCCGATCGCGATCGACGCGTCGGGATGGCCGGAAGCAGGAATGCAGGCGGAGGCCCAGCGCTTCGGCCACGAATCCGGCTTCGTCCTGCCGGGGTCCAGTGCCGATTTCGATTATGCCTTCCGCTTCTGGGTGCCGCGCCACGAGATGGAAATGTGCGGGCACGCCACGATCGGTGCGCTGTGGTGCCTGGCCATGGCTGGCAGGCTCCGGGCCGATCAGCTGCGCATCGAAACGCGCAGCGGACCGGTGACCGGCTATGTCGATCTGACGGATCCCGATGACCCGTCGGTCGAGATCAGCCAGCCGGCCGGCAAGGTCGTCGACCTGACAGCGGCCGAGGAGGAGGAGGTTCTGGCGACCCTCAACCTCTCGCGCCGTGATCTCCTCGACCTTCCCATCCAGAATGCGGTGACATCGCGCGTCAAGACGCTCATCCCCATGAAAAGCACCGCGCTTCTGAATGGCCTCTCGTCGAACATGAGGCGGACGGAAGACTGCTGCGGGCGCATCGGCTCCACGGGCCTGTATCCCTACGCGATCGAGGATCGGGGCGCGCGGCGTTTCGAGGCGCGGCAATTCCCGAAATCCTCAGGCTATCCCGAGGATGCAGCAACCGGCATCGCGGCTGCGGCCCTGGCCTTCGGCTTGCTCAGGAACGGGCTGGTGGGTCGCGACAGCCAGCGCATCACCATTCTTCAAGGGCGGGCCATGGGTTCCCTGTCCGAGATCGGCGTGCGCCTGGGATTTGCCGATGACAGGCCGGTCGGCTGTCTTCTTGGAGGCTCCGTCAAGCCAGCGGAACCGCACGAATGGCATCAGGGCAGCGAGCGCTTTGCCGTCTAGGGGTTTCGCGCCGACGCTTCTCCTGGTCGAGCCCCCTATCGCGCCTGATCGCGGCCCTGCCGTGGCTCGACTGCGGCGATAGAGGCGTCGCGCGAGGGGCCGGGCTGGTCGCGGCAGAGCTCGACCAGCCCTGCCCGGTCGCCGGCCTCGAACGCTGCGATCATCGCCCCCTGCCCGGCGCAGGCCTGCGCCAGATGGGCCGGTTTGCTGCCGTGTTCGATCGGTCGCGATTGGCGCGAAATGGCAAGACGGGCAGGCTGTCCACGCACGAAATGCCCGCCGCGGGACTCGCGGGCCGATTCGTCCGCGATTGCGTGCTGCAGCGAGCCGGAGCGCTCACGCAGGAGCCGGCACGGCAGGGGACAAGCAGCAATGTCAGGCGCAACGGCGCGCGATCTCGCCTTTCCGCAGTCTGCCGACACAGTCTCCTGCGCGACGGTTCTCAGGATCGACAGCAGGTGGCCCCCGCGCCAGGCCAGGGGGGCAAGCCCTATGCCGGATTGCGCCGCGAAGGCCGCAGCCCTATCCCGGCAGTATCGGGGCGTCCCTCCCTTGCAAGGCGTTCAGAACGTTCTCCGTACCGGACAATTGTCTGGCTTGGACGGACTGGTGTCGTCGACTTCCACGCGAGACTGAGACCATGGCTGCTGTTTCAACGACCGACGAGCTCGAGGTTGCATCCGGGATGCTCCATCGGTTCTCCATGCTGATCGAGGACGGTCTGACGAGGAGGCTGTCAGGCTGGCTCTCGTCCGGCGGTGCGTGGCACGATTTCGTCCAAGGTCTGGAGGCCGCCGGCTATCGTCCCGCGCTGCTGGCTCTCGGCATTGCAGCGGTTTGCCTGATTGCCGCTGTTGCAACGGCAGCTTTTGCCAGCGCGATCATCGGCAAAGAGAAGGCCCGGCCGCTTCTGTTCGGGGCCGCCTGGTTCGCGGCCGCCTTGCTCGCGGTGCTGGCGGCCTGGGTCCTGCTCCTCGGTCTTATCACCGATACGGTGCTCCGCCGCGCCTTGCTCAACTGCGTCGTGATCTCGGCCGTGGCGACAATGATCTGTTTCCCGCTGGCCACCGGTCGCCGGTCGATCTTCTGGCCTTGGCGACGCGATCTCGCGGTCGCCATTGGCATCGCGGCCGGCGGCCTGGTGGTCCTTGCCTGTCTGCGCATATGGAATGCGGCCGATCCGCTACGCGATCTCTTCGCGACATTCGCGGTGTCCTTGCCGTTCACCATTCTGGTCGCAGCCGCGTATCTTCGTCATCGCGGGCTGGTGACCAGGGTTCTGTCATTCGGCAGCCGGGCAGGATCGCTCCGCCGGAAGCTGGCTGCACTCTGGCCCGGGCTGGTGGTGGCGGTCGTCATCGCCGCCTTCCTCTTCATCCAGCTGGACCTGACGATCGGAAGGCCGACGCGGGGCGGATTGTTGCTGCTTTCGCTTCTTCTGGTTCTCGCTGGTCCTCATCTCGACGTCGCCATCGAAAGACGCGGCTGGCAGGCGGTTCGCTCGCAGGGCGGAGAACTGACGGGCGCGCTGTGGCGCACCTTCCGCATCGTGGTCGCCGCATCGATTCTCGCGGTCTTGGCCACGCTCTGGCTCCTGCCGATCCTGGATGTCGTCGGTATTCCGCGGGGCACCGTCCTGCTGAAAGCCGGCGAGATCCTGATGCTCGTGCTGGTCATTGCCTTCTGCTGGAACTGGGTGGCCATCATGGCCGCGCGCATCAGACCTCAAACGCCGGGCGATCCGCAGGTCCCCGCCGCCATGATCGGCACGCGGCTGACCACTGTCGGCCCATTGCTCGTGGGCCTCACCAAGGCCGCGCTTCTGACGCTGGGGGCTCTGACCGTCCTGGTGATGCTCGGCATCAATGTCTGGCCGCTGATCACCGGCCTCTCGATCTTCGGCCTGGCGATCGGGCTGGGCTCCCAGACACTGGTCAAGGATGTGGTGGCCGGTCTGTTCTTCCTCGTCGATGATGCCTTCCGCCTGGGCGAATATATCGAGACCTCGGGAGCCAAGGGCACTGTCGAGAGAATTTCGTTGCGATCGGTCTCCCTGAGGCACCCGCGTGGTCCGGTTGCGACCATTCCTTTCGGGCAGATCGGGAAGATCCAGAATTTCAGCCGCGAATGGGTCATCGAGAAGATGATGTTCCGAGTTGCCTTGGACACCGATGTCGAAGCCGTGCGGAAACTGTTCAAGAAGATCGGGCAGGAGATCGAAGCGGATCCGGAGCTGAACGCCGATCTGCTTGAGCCGTTCAAGAGCCAGGGCATTGCAGCCCTCGAGGAAGGCACTCTGGTGATCCGCGCCAAATACAAGGCCCGGGCCGGGCGTCAATTCCAGATCCGCAAGGCTATCCTGTCCAAGGTGCGGATCGTGCTGGCGGAGAACGGCATCAAACTGGTGCCCAAGCCCCTTCATGTCCCCGAGATGGGTGGGTGAGCCCGCCTGTTCGCCTTCGTTTACCGGACATCGGGGCCTTGCGCCACAAGAACCGGTCCAGCCAGAAGCCCCGACCGCTCATCTGCGACGGGGCGCTAGGGCGACCCAGCAGGTCAACGAATAGACAACCGATCCCATGGCGACCATCGCGATCTCAGCCATATCGCGCTCCATCGATCCTCCGGCCGTCAGCCAACCGGACACCGGGCGTATCTCGGGCGGGGCTTTAACCTGTCGGCACGGCCTGACAGTCGAAGCCTTCATCCGATCGATCGCTGTCCGATCAGCAGACGAAACCTATCGGGATCATTTCGCGCATTGCCCGGTCGCCGGGTCTTGCCATTTGGCGCCAATCGCGTCGGCAATCGTTCGATCCCGTCAGGGAAGACGCCCCGGCCGAGCACGGCGATATCTGCGAGATCGCCCGCTTCTTCCGCGTCACGGCGGAGATCGCCATGGTGCGTGAGGCTCATCCGCCGCAGTTGGACGTGGTCTATCCCTGATCCTTGAGGAGACGCTCGACGCAGGTCGCCAGCGAGCCGCGCCATGCGGGAAGCGTAACGCCGTGCCGCGCGGCGAGCTTGCCGCAGTCGAGCCGTGAATTGGCCGGCCTCCGCGCTGGCGTCGGGTAATCCGTCGTGGCGATGCGCTTGACCGCGACCGGCTTGCCGCCGAGCCGCTCCCGGTCTGCGAAGATCGCCTCGGCGACATCGGCCCAGACCGCTTCCCCCGCAGCACTCATGTGAAAGATGCCGCGCAGTGTCTCGTCCTGGGGGCGGGCGACCAGATTGCGCGCCACCGCCAGGACGGCGTCGGCGATGTCGAGCGCGCTGGTCGGGCAGCCATGCTGGTCCGCGACCACGCCGACCTCGTCGCTTGTTTCGGCCAGGCGCAGCATGGTCTTGACGAAATTCTTGCCGAAGGGGCTGTAGATCCAGGCCGTACGCAGGATCGCGTGGTTGTCCGAGGCGGCCGCGACCGCCCGCTCGCCGGCCAGCTTGCTGGCACCATAGGCTGAGATCGGCCCGGTCGCATCGTCCTCGCGATAGGGCCGGTCGAGCGCCCCGTCGAAGACGTAGTCGGTCGAAATCTGGATTACGGGGACGCCAAGTGCGGCAGCCGCGCGCGCCGCTTCACCGGCCGCCTCGCCGTTGACGCGCATGGCGAGGCCGGGCTCGCTCTCAGCCTGGTCCACCGCCGTATAGGCCGCCGCATTGACGATGACATGGGGCCTGGCCGCGCGCAGTGCTGGCGCGATCATTTTGGGGATGGCGAGATCCAGATCCGGGCGGCGGAGCGCGACGACTTCAACACCGGCCGGCACGCGCTCCAGCATGGCGCGGACGACCTGGCCGGTCCAACCGGTGACGACGATGCGCAGACCCATCAGTCGAAAAACCGCAGCATCTCGGCGAGCCGCGGATGCTTGCGATCCCTTTCGGAGAGGGGCAGCGAGGACAGGGGCAGAGCCTCGGCGATGCCGAGGGCCGGATCATCGAAGGCAAGCCCATGATCGTTCTCGGGCGCGTAGGGCCCGGTGGTCTTGCAGAGCACTTCGGTGTCCGGCTCGTGTGTGACGAAGGGCATTGTCATGTCTCCGGCCTGCTTGCGCGGCACGATATGACCGCTGGCCCTGATGTTGTCCGCTTGAACCGATCCCCCACGTAGATCGACGAATTTTCGCGGCTCGTCTATGGACGCGAGCGGGGCCCGAGTCCGCAACACCTCCCGGCTCATGATCATAGTGACCTCCAGTGCTGAAGATCAGCCTCGTCTTCGCCAAATTGAATGGCCGAAAAGCGGACGTACCCAACGTCAGAAAAGGCAGTTCCGGACATTGTCACCCGCCCCCCGGCCAAAGCCCCCCTATCGCGCCTGATCGCGGCCCTGCCTCTGCTCCACGGCGGCGATATAGGCGTCGCGCGAGGGGCGGAGATGGTCGCGGCAGAGCTGGACCAGCCTCGCCCGGTCGCCGGCCTCGAGCGCGGCGATCATCGCCCAATGCTCGGCGCAGGCCAGCGCCAGATGCGAGGGGCTGGCCGCCGTGATCGAACGGGCGCCATGAACCTTCTGCGCCATCATCTGGATCAGCTCGACGAGATGCGGATTGCCGCATGCGGCAAAGAGCGCCTCGTGAAACGCCATATTGGCGCGGAAGGCCGCGCGCGCGTCGGCGTCAGTGACCGCGGCCGCATGGACCTCCTGAATGGCTTTCAGCCGTGAGACGATCTCGGAGCCCGCCGGCAGCGGAATCTGCTCAGCCGCCAAGGTCTCCAGCGCCTCGCGCACCGAATAGATCTGGCGCACCTCTTGCGGCTCCAGCAGCCTGACGGCTGCGCCCTTGTTCGGCACGCGCTCGACCAGCCCGACCCGCTCCAGCTCGGCCAGCGCCTCGCGCACGACATGGCGCTTCACCTCGAGCCGAGCGGCGATGTCCTCCTCGATCAGGCGCTCGCGCGGCAGGAGCCAGCCAAGCACGATCTCCTCCTCGAGGGCATCGGCCACCATGCGGGTGCGGTCGGCGGTGGCAGGCTTCAGCGCGAGGACGGACATGCGGCTTATTCCAGTTCCAACATAATTGTTGACAATCCTGCCAACGGCAACGCCTCATCATGTCATGACGAGCACCGATGACAACACTGCCTCCGCCAAACCGGCCCCGCGCGGCATGCGCCGCAATCTCGCCAGCTATGGCGATCCCGGCTTTTCGCTGTTCCTGCGCAAGGCGTTCATCAAGGCGGCCGGCTTTTCCGACGATGCGCTCGACCGGCCGATCATCGGCATCACCAACACCTTCAGCGACTTCAACCCCTGCCACGGCAATGTGCCGCGCCTGATCGAGGCGGTGAAGCGCGGCGTCATGCTCGCCGGGGGCCTGCCGATGGAGTTCCCGACGGTCTCGATCCACGAGTCGTTCTCGAACCCGACCTCGATGTTCCTGCGCAACCTGATGGCGATCGACACCGAGGAGATGATCCGCGCCCAGCCGATGGATTCGGTCGTGCTGATCGGCGGCTGCGACAAGACCGTGCCGGCGCAGCTGATGGGCGCGGTCTCGGCCGATATCCCCGCGATCCAGCTCATCACCGGCCCGATGCTGGTCGGCCACCACAAGGGCGAGATCCTCGGCGCCTGCACGGATTGCCGCAGGCTCTGGGGCCAGCACCGGGCCGGCACGATCGACGAGGCCGAGATCGAGGTCTTGAGCGGCAGGCTCGCACCGACGCAAGGCACCTGCATGGTCATGGGCACGGCCAGCACCATGGGCTGCCTCGTCGAGGCGCTCGGCATCGCGCTGCCCGGCACCGGCACGATTCCGGCAACCCATGCCGACCGCATCCGCGCCGCCGAAGCCAGCGGCAAGCAGGCTGTTGCGCTGGCCAAGGGGGGCGAGAGCTCACGTGGATTGCGGCCGAGCGAATTGCTGACCGAGACCGCCTTCCGCAACGCCATGGTGGTGCTGCAGGCGATCGGCGRCTCGACCAACGGGCTCGTCCATCTCGCGGCCATCGCGCGGCGCGCAGGCTTGAGCATCGATCTCGAGGAGTTCGACGCGATCGGCCGCGCCGTGCCGGTGCTGATCGATCTGAAGCCGTCGGGCGATCATTACATGGAGCATTTCCACTGGGCCGGCGGCGTGCCGAAGCTGATGAAGGAGCTGCGCGCGCATCTGGCGCTCGACGCCATCACGATCAGCGGCCAGACCATCGGCGAGATCGCGGAGGCCGCCGAGGAGGTGCCGAACCAGACGATCATCCGCAGCGCCGCAAACCCGCTGAAGCAGACCGGCGGCATGGCCGTGCTGCGCGGCAACTTGGCGCCGGGCGGCGCGGTGATCAAGCATTCGGCCGCCTCTCCTGCCCTGCTCCAGCACACCGGCCGGGCCCTCGTCTTCGACTCCGTCGAGGACATGGTGACGCGCATGGACAATCCCGCGCTCGACGTGACCGCCGATGACGTGCTCGTCCTGCGCAATGCCGGGCCCAAGGGCGCGCCCGGCATGCCGGAGGCCGGCTATCTGCCGATCCCGAAGAAGCTCGCCCAGGCCGGCGTCAAGGACATGGTCAGGATTTCGGACGCCCGCATGAGCGGCACCGCCTTCGGCACGATCGTCCTGCACATCACGCCTGAATCGGCGGTGGGCGGCCCGCTCGGGCTGGTCCGCGATGGCGACCTGATCAGGCTCGACGTGCCCGCCCGCCAGATCGAATTGCTGGTCGAGGCGGCCGAGCTCGACCGCCGCAGGGCGCAATGGCAGGCGCCCGCCCACCTCAGCGAGCCCTCGCGCGGCTATCGCGGGCTCTATCTGAAAAGCGTCCTCCAGGCCGACGAAGGCTGCGATTTCGACTTCTGCTGACCGGCCGCAACGCGGCTCAAGACACGTGATGCAGGGCCGGACGAACCGGCCCGCAGCCCAACCCGGAGGACACTGCCCGATGCTGAAACGCGCCTTTCTCGGCGGCACGCTCGCCGCTCTCTCGCTTGCCGGTCTGTCACTTGCCCTTGCCGGTCCCGCAGGCGCGCAGGCCTATCCGCAAAGGCCGGTCACGCTGCTCGTGCCCTATGCGCCGGGCGGGGCGACCGATATCATCGGCCGCGTCATCGCCGAGGAACTCTCGCAGACGATCGGCCAGCGCGTCATCGTCGAGAACCGCGCCGGCGCGGCCGGCAGCGTCGGCGCGGCTGCCGTCGCCCGCTCCCAGCCCGATGGCTATCTGCTGCTGATGGGCGCGCTCACCAGCCACTCGATCAATATGGGGCTGCAGGCCAAGCCCGGCTTCGACCTGAAGAAGGATTTCGCGCCGGTCACCATCGCCGGCACGGTCGGCCTGGCGCTCGTCGTCCACCCCTCGGTGCAGGCGAAGACCATCCCCGAGCTGATCGCGCTCGCCAAGGCCAAGCCCGAGGACTTCAACTACGCCTCCTCCGGCAACGGCTCGCCGCAGCATCTGGCCGGCGAGATGTTCAATGCGCGCGCCGGGACGAAGCTCGGCCATGTGCCCTATCGCGGTAGCGGCCCGGCGATGACCGACATGATCGGCGGCCAGGTCAAGGTGATGTTCGACACCATTCCCTCCGTGCTCCAGCATGTGAATGCGGGCTCGCTGAAGGCGATCGCGACCACCGGCCGCGAGCCCTCCCCCTTCATGCCGGATTATCCGACGGCGATCGCGCAGGGGCTGCCCGATTTCGAGATCGGCTCCTGGTTCGGGGTGCTCGCCCCGGCCGGCACGCCGCAGCCGATCATCGACAAGCTCAACGCCGAGATCGTCAAGGCGCTGAAAAGCCCCAAGGCGCTGGAAGCGATGAAGCTGCAGGGCGTGACGCCCAAGCCCGGCACGCCTGCCGAGGCGGCCGCGCTGATCGACAGCGAAATGACGAAATGGAGCGACCTGATCAAGGCGACCGGGCTGAAGCCGGAGTGATGGAATTTGGCTCCGCGCTGCGCTAGGCCGGAGCGGTGGCACCGGTGAGATCCTGCGCTCATCGACGCCAGCCCTTGGGAGCGAGAGCATCATGACAAACCCCATCGAGCGCATCGCCATTGTCGGCGCCGGCATGATCGGCGCGAGCTGGGCGGCGCTCGCCTGTGCTCATGGCGTCGCTGTCGCGGCTTACGACCCCTCGCCCGCAGCCGAGGAGAAATTCTTCACTTACGTCGCGCGGGCGCGGGCGCAGCTCACCGAACTGGGGCTTGACGGGGCGGGGGCGCTCAGCTTTTCGACCAGGCTCGGCGCGGTGCTTGAAGGCGCGCAGTTCATCCAGGAGAACGGCCCGGAGAACGAGGCCGTGAAACGGCAGTTGCTGAGCCAGATCGACGCCCAGACGGCGCCGGATGCGATCATCGCCAGCAGCACCTCGGCCCTGCTGCGCAGCGCCATCGTCGCCGAGTGCCTCCGGCCCGAGCGCATCATCGTCGCCCATCCGTTCAACCCGCCCCATCTCGTGCCCCTGGTCGAGATCATCGGCGCGGATGAGGCCGTCATTGCCCGCGCCAGCGCCTTCTATCGCGCGCTGGGGCGCAGGCCCGTGGTGCTGAACCGGGAAATGCCGGGCCATATCGCCAACCGGCTGGCGTCGGCGCTCTATCGCGAGGCGGTCCATCTGGTCGAGCAGGGCGTCGCCAGCGTCGCCGATATCGATGCCGCCCTGTGCCATGGGCCGGGTCTGCGCTGGGCCCTGATGGGCCCGCACATGACCTATCACCTCGGCGGCGGCGCCGGCGGCATCAAGGGCTATCTTGCCCATCTCGGGCCGAGCCAGCTCAGGCGCTGGGAATCGCTCGGCCAACCGACTTTAAGCGAAGAGGTGCAGCGCCGGATCGTCGAGGGGGTCGCAGAGGAGAGCGCCGGCCGCTCGATCGCCGAGCTGGAAGCGCGCCGCGACGAGGGCCTGCTGGCGCTGCTGAAATCGCGCAAGCTGGTGAGCGAGTAGGCGGGGTCACAGGCCTGAGTTGGCGCGCAGCAAATCCCGCGCGCAGTCCCTTCGCGGATCAGGCGGCGGCACGCCCCTCGGCCCTGACAGGTGCCCTACAAATCGGTGATCGGCCCCGTGCCCTCGCGGAAGGTTCTCTTCTGCCCCCGCGTCCGCGACGCGTCCCGGCGCTCGATCTGGACGGAGAGGCTGAAGTCAAGCGCGCCGGAGCAGCGGCCACTCAGCGTGATCCTCGTTTCCCCCTGGTCGTGGCTGAAGCTGCAGGTGAGGGATTGGCTGAACCCGGGGCGTTGATCCTGCGCCCAGGCTGGCGATGTCGCGGCCAGGACCAGGGCCGCCGCAAACGCCTTGTCGGTCAGGGTGTGTCGCATCGGTCTGTCCTCCCGTCGACCAAACGTGGGAGTGCGCCTCATGATCAGGTCGGCGTGACGAATTGTGGGGCTCGGCATCCGCGGGATGACCGCGATCCCACCGGACGAGCCGGCGCCTCATCTCGCTTGCACGCGACGGGCCAAACTTAGCACAGCGCTCGCCCGCCGTGCCACACATCCCTCTGCCCGGAGAGACTGAGCGCATCATCCATCTCGATGCGAGGCGATCAGCTTGGACCTTGTCATCGGCGCGGACTCCCGCGTTCGTGCCAATATCTGAGTCATCCCGGCTGCTTGGGCTGAGATCATCACGTTCCAGTGGAACTTCACTGCGCCTTCTCATAGGCGGCATATTGCTCCTCCGTCATGCCCGGCAGCGTCTGCACGAAGGCAACGGCGGCCCGCAGGTCGTCGTCGCCATGGCTGTCCGCGAAGGACGGCATGCCGGTCATCCGAACCCCGTTCTTGACGATCCAGAAGATTTCGGCGGCGGGTGGGCGAAGCGATGGTGACCGACGGCGGGTCGGCCATCAACGCGGCGGGGCTGCCGGGCTCTTCCCGCTCGATTGACAGCATGCCGAATATTGCTACGCAGGCCGGCGAGGGAACGTCCTCAGTCCTGTTGCGGGATTAAAATCTCCGGGGCCGGCCCGGCCCGTTTTTTGGTTCCCGTGCGTGACTAAACCCAGACCTTGGACATCAAGCACTGCCCTGCTTGTCCGGTGGTTCATCTCATCGGCGACGCTCTCTGTCCCGCAGGCCGCAGGGCCGGTCGCCTTCGCGCTGGTCGCCCTGGCTCTGACGGGAGACACGAGCGGCGGCGCAGCGATGATCCTGGCGATGACGCTCGCGCAAGTGGTCGGTGCGATCCCGATCACCCGGGTCGGCAGACGCTTCCCGCCGACGACGTTCCTGCGGCTGCTGGTGGTCTTCCGGACCCTTGCGCTGGCCTCCATCGCAGTGCTGGCTCACCACGGGGCCGCGTTCGGCTGGCTCGTCGCATTCTCAGCCCTGGCAGGGGCGGTGAACGGCGCTGCCTTCGGCTATCTGCGCACGGTGCTCAACGCGCTGGCGCCGGCTGCGAAATTGCCGCGAGCGCTCGGCATCTCGGCGACCCTCAACGAGGTGACGTTCGTCCTGGCTCCCGTGGCCGCCTCCGGGCTGGGCGGCGTCTCGCCGGTCTTCGCCGTGCTGGTTGTCGCGGCGCTCGGGGCGATTCCAGCCCTGCTGGTGCCGACGACCGCCGCAGCCGCAGTGGAGGACGCGCATCATCCCGATGCGTCCGTGGTGAGCCCGGCGATCCTGCTCTGGCTGATGTGCGCCGCCGCAGGTGGATCGACCGTGGCGGCGATCGAGATCGGCGCTGTCGCTCTCGCCCTGCATTTCGGCTACCAACCGACGCTCGCGATCCTGTTCACGGTGCCACTTTGCCTGGCTTCGGTGGCGGGCGGTGTCTGGGTCAGCATTCGCAACCGCATGCAGACGCGCAGGGCTGTCCTGATCCAGCTGACGATCATGACGGTCGGCTCCATCCTCGTCGCGCTCCAGATCTCGCTGGCGGTCACGGTCCTTGGCGCGGTCCTCGTCGGAATGGTTCTGGCCCCGCTCGGCACCTATTACTCGCTTGCTCTCGACGCGCTCGCCCCTCCGAAGAAGCGGCCCGAGGTCTTCGCCCTGCTTCGCACCGCGAACGCAACCGGCGTCATCCTGGCCAGCGCGGTGATGACGGCCGTCTCCCTGTCCACGGCCCTGATCGTCGTGAGCTGCCTGATGATCACGGTCGTGGTCGTCGTCGGCCTGTCCTCGCGCATCAAAACCTGAGGGTCGGCGCCCGCGCTTCACAGCTTCGGCCCGGCTCAGTCCTGCCATGCCGGCAGCCTCCACCCCTTCACGGTCGTTGTGGCCTTCGCAATCGCCCCTGCCCGGCGCTTGGAGCCCCCAGCTCAGGGCGCGGGGGGCGTGTCCGGCCGGCGACGGTCGTGATCGTTGCTGGCGTAGTAGCTGCGCTTGTTCTCATACATCAGCCGGTCGGCCCGTTTCACCAGGGACTCCATGGTTTCGCCCGGCTCGGAGGTGGCCATGCCGAGCGAAAGGCTGAGCGCCGTGTCGCCATGGAACTGGTTATTGAGCTCGATCAGCTGCTGGACATTGGCCAGAACCAGCCCCGCCTCGCCCGTGCCGGCGCCCGGCAGCACCACGGCGAATTCGTCGCCGCCGATCCGTGCCGCGAAGAGCGGCTTGTCCACCGCCTTGGCGAGCACCTCGCCGGCGCGGCGCAGCAGATCGTCGCCAGCGCCATGGCCGCACTCGTCATTGACGCGTTTCAGGCCGTTGAGATCGACCAGCATCAGCGAGACGCGCTGCGTGCGCTTGCGTTCGAGACGGTTGAGCTCGTCGACATAGAAGCTGCGGTTGTAGAGCTTGGTCAGCACGTCGTGCTTGCCGAGGAATTCGAGATAGGCCTCGGCCTTGCGCCTTGCCGTGATGTCGGTCAGCGCGACCTGGACCAGCGACCAGCTCTGTTCATGGCCGGGCAGCACCGAGAACTGCAGGTGCAGGTAGAGCAAGGTGCCGTCGAGCTTGTAGTTCACCACCTCGCGCTGCTGGAAGATCTTGCCGTTCCAGAGATCGATGAGCTGCTCGCGGAAGGGGACGCGCATCTCGCCGCGAAAAGCCTCGTCGAGATTGTCGAGCAGATGCGCCTTGTCGCGCGCCGCGAAGAGCTCGAGCGTGTGCCTGTTGACGTCGAGCACCCTGATCTCGTGCATGCAGCGGTCGATGAATTCGGGGTGCACCTCGGTGAAGACGCGCAGATCCTCGATGCCCTGCTCGCGCAGATCGTCGAGCAGGGCTTTGACATGGCGGAAATCCTCGACCCAGAGCGAGACCGGCGAATGGTCGAACAGGCCGCGCGCATAGGCCTCGCTCGCCACCAGCTCGCGCCGGGCCTGCTCGCGTTCGGTGATGTCGTCGATGGCGACCAGCACCCGGTCCCAGCTCGCCTCATGTCCCGGCAGGATGCGCCCGTTGATCTGGACGTCGAGGCGGCCGCCCGACAGCGTGTAATTGACGGTGCGGCTGCTGAAATCGAGCTTGCCCTCCCAGAGCTGGACCAGCTCGTCGACATGGCTCTTCAGCATGTCGGCCCGGAAGACCTGGTCGAGATTGGCCATCAGGTGCGCGGTGTCGTCGGCGCCGAACAGAGTCAGGGTCTGCTGGTTGACCTTGAGCAGGCGGATGCGGCTGGAGCAGGCCTTGACCCGCCCAATATCGGCTTCGAGGAAGGCGCGCAGATCGTCGACGCCCTGCGTGCGCCATTCCGCAAACAGCGCCTGGATGCCGCTATAATCCTCCAGCCAGAGCGAGACCGGCGCGAGATCGAACATATGCCGATCATCGGCGGCAACAGGGGTGATGGCAGGGGGCACGCTTGTCATCGACCATTCCAATTCCGGCTTGCCCGGAGGGCTCAAGCCACCGATCGCCGGGGCGGCCAAGCCTGATTCGTCAGGCGCCATGATACCGCAAGTTGTGGCGCAGGTTCGCCCGTCGGGTCGCTGCCCGATCGGCCTGCGCAGGAGCGGTCGTCACGTCGACGCCAATACTGGAGCATCGCCTGTTCCTGCCCTCTGTCCGCAGGGACCTGCGAGGCGCAGCCGGCGCAAATCGTCGATCTGAAGGAAGCCCTGGAAGCCCCGGCGGCGGCGACTTTCTGCGAACCCGACAAATCAGCCTTAACTACGATCCCGCATCTCACGCACAAATCGTCGATCGCACTCCAAAGTACATTTGAGGCTGTTGGCGTTCCGCGTTAGTATTTCTAGTGGAAACGATGATACTCGACATCGTTCCTGCTTTCAGCCCTTACCTATGTCTTCTGGTGGGTTCACGAGGGCGTTCCATGTCGGCTCAAGAACGCGGGCTTGCCCGCCTCATGCTTAGGCTCCCCGCGTTCCGCAATCGCTTCGCGCGAATGCAAGCCCCCCGGTTTCGCGGCGTCTGCGAGGAGTACGACGTCATCTGGGAGGTGATCACCCACCGGTCCCAGGACCAACGCTGCGCGATGTTCAGCTTCGATGATTACTGCCGCCTCGCGGTCTCGATCGAGAGCGACGCGATCGCGATGGCCGAGGCCGTTTCCGATCCCGGCACCATCGGCATCCTTGGCGTGTGACAGCCGGACCGACTGACGCATCCCTCCCCGTGAAGGCAACGCCTGCCAGTATCCGCCAAACTTGGCACAGTCTGCCTGCGTCCGGGGAATCCACTTGCGACCCAGCTCGGACACTCCTCCCCTCGCCTGGGAGCGTCCGGATGAGTGGTTTGCAGAAGTCAGGCCGGGTTCATCGAGGGGCCGGATCGCGCGCTTAAGCGGAAGTTGGGCCGAGCGCGTATACCGGGCAATTCGCGCACAGTCTCGCCCTTAGCGTGCGTTCGACACCGGGCGTGATGGGGCGCGAATGGCCTGAGCGACCGCGACGGCGATCTTTTGCGCTACGCCACTTTCGAGGTCGATGAGTTTCCCGGAACGCAGATCGGCCTCGTAAATTGCGGACCAGATAATGGCTGATGTGTCTCGGTCGACGAGGCGGCTGGTAATCCTGAGTTTGCCCTCGCCAGCACGGATCATGCCTTCAAGGATGTGCCGGGCGTCGAAATGGCGCCGGGCCACGGACCGCCGCGACGCCAACGCATTGGAAGCCTCGCTTCGAACGACCGTCAACTCCCGAAAGGTCGCGAGTTGTGAAAGCACCTCTTCGGAAAGACCGGTCGCGAAAGCACCGGCTTCTGCGGTCGGGGAGAGGTTGGTGAAGGCCTTGACGAGAAGCGAAGGACCAAGGGGGCTTGTCGATGACGCAGCCGGTCGCGATTGGTCTATCATCCCGATGAATGCCAAGAGAGTGCCGAACACCAGTGCGGTAGCCGAGCCGACGAGCCAGGGGCGCCTGAGCCAATCGAAGAATGATGCGCGGGTTTGCGCCCTCGGCTGCGGCGTTGGGGCTGAGAGAGGCTGGGCAAGTGTCTGATCGTCCAGTCGCCAGGAGAAGCTCGGTACGTAACTTCCTTTGGGAATTTCGATCAGGACGGGGTCTGTCTTGCCCTCAAGGAAATAGTAAAGCTCCAAGGCGCGCCTGAGCCGCCCGGCCTCGATACGAACGACCGGATCGTTCAGAACGTCGATGCTCGTATCCCGGCCGAAGACTTCGACAGCGACCGAATAGGCTTTGATGCGGTCTGCCCGCCCAGCGAGCGTCTGTTCAACCACGTAGGACAGAAACCGGCGTACCCGATCGGGCGCCTTGAAATCGCAGCTTTCTAAAATGCGGTGGAGTTGGGCGCGGATATCAGCTTCGCAGGGCCCCGACACCGGTTGGGAGGCCGCGGCATCAGAAACACAACTGGATGTCGCTTGGCGTTTCATGGAGTTAATCTCCCGCCCATCAGCTCTGGAACACTCATAATGCCCAGATAGACGCAGGCATCACAAGCCAAATTCTGATGATCTCCGAGTTTTCGATCCCCCGTCTCAATGTATAGTAGCGCTAACCGTCAAAGACGATCCTCTCGTTTAACGAATTTAAAGCCCCCCGAAAGAACCGGAATTTACGCTAACAGTTTGACACTGCGTCTCGCCTTTGACTTTCCGTCCCACGCAAATGCTCCAAACGCCCGCCCTCTTCGCGCGCCGAACTGGGCGGCACATTTGATGTCCCTAGGTACAATTTTCGCACCACTTCGATAATGGCAGGGTTCAACATCACGAGCGCTTGCTGTCTTGAAAGTCCAGGGGACCTGAAATGACAAAGATCAAACTTGCAATCTTCGCTACGGCGACGGCCGGAATCGCCTTCACCGGTCTTGCCGCGACAACGGAAGTCGCAAATGCCGTCGTTTATTGTAGCTATATTGGTTATCCCGCCGGATGCGTCGCGCGGCCCGGTGTGCGCCTCGTCGCTCGGCCCGTCGGGGTCGGAGCCGTCACCGCGCCTCGTCCGGGAAATCGCAACGGGGGTGTCAACAGGGTCGGCGTTCGCCGCTAGCGCCTTCCGGCGACCGAGCCGGGTTGCAGCGCTCTGCTATCAGGCGGCAAGCAGCTTGGGCGCATGACGTTAAATTCGACGACGCGATAGGTCAGCAAACCACCCTTTTGCGGACCTCGCATATCGATGCTTGAAGGTCGTGATGGGGTCGAGTCTCCCTGTTGGCGGCTTGGCCAGAAGGCTGGCAGATTGTCCCCGGACCCAGGCGCCCCCTGAGACCGGGGCCATGATCTTGGGCGCGGAAACCACCGGCGCGGGCCGCCCGCAAGCTCCCTCCCCGGCCGACCTGATCACCACGAGCCGGTGCCTGCTCGTTCGCGCGGGACGGACTATCGAGGCCGACGAGGACGGGCCCGCCCCGACGCTCGGCGCCGTCAGGCTCTCGCTTGGCCGCTTCAGCGCTGCCGCAGAGATCGACGCCGCCGCCGCGGCCCTGATCGCGGGCTACCGGAGACTCCAGGCACGGTGACGCTTTGCCGGCCGGTTGCCTGAGGCGTTCCCGCTCATCGCTGGGACGCGGAACCAGACGTGATCGCCCGGCACGATCGCGTCCCCAGGGTTGCGAAGGTGGTGCTGGTGCCAGCCTGAATCAGGACAGAGGGCGGCCAGGGGGATCGCTCAGCGCGTCTCCGCCATGATGCCGTCGATACCGGCTGCCAGGGCCTCCCGCGAAATCTCGCCCGTATGGAGCGAGGCGAGCGTGCCGTCGCGGCGCAGGAACAGCGTCACCGGCAGCCCAGGCGCCGCGTAATGGCGCGAGAGGGCCATGGCGGCATCGAGCAGGACCTGATCGAGCGTCAGCCGGTCGGCCAAGAGATAGCTCCGGATCTTCTCGGCGCTCTCGCCCTGGTTCACGAAGAGGAAGCCGACATCCGCCCGCTCGGCCGCTTCGCGCGCCAGCATCGGCATCTCCCGGCGGCAGGGTGGGCACCACGTCGCCCAGAGATTGACGACGAGCGGCTTGCCCTCGAAATCGCCGATCGAGCGGAGGGCGCCGTCCAGGGTGGCCATGCGGGTTGCCGGCGCCTGCTGGCCATAGGTCGCCTTCGTCAGCTCCAGCGTCACCAGTCCGACGAGGCCGGCGACGAGCACCGCCCCGGCTGCACCGGCGGCGAAGCGAACCGATCGACCGTAGAATGCGGTTACGAGCGCCATCCCGAGCAGCCCGGCGGGGATCGAGAATCCGCCTTGCCAGATCGCCAGCATGCGCCATGGCTCCTGCGCAAAGCTCGACCAATGCAGGACGACATGGCCGAGGCGGGCAGCGACGATCGCGGCAAGGACCGCCGACGACGCCCATGCGTTCAAACGCGCGTCAAACCGCCTGGACAGGAGCGCGGCTGCCATCAGCAGGGTCGCGATCGCGAGGATCGCGGCGAAGCGGTCCGGCGCGAAGACGAAGGGACCGATGCTGACGGCATTCATCCGATTGCGCTCCTGCTCTCGCGCGATAAGGCCGGCCGATCCGAGGGCCGGTTCCGGCTGCATCGGGCGGGCGCCTTAAGCCAGGCTTAAGCTCAGTTTCCTCTCGGGCTTCGCAGGCAAGAGAGCAAGGCATCGCTATGACGCAAGACGACATCCGGCAGGACAGCAGGCCCGCGAGCCCGATCCTGCATCGCCGCCAGGTCCTGCTGGGCAGCTTGCTGCTGGGCGGCTCGGCCGGGGCGATCTCGCTGTTGCCGCCGCGGGCGCTGGCGGCTCCGCCGCCCTTCGTGACCGAAGCCGGCGGGCAATTCATCGAACTCGACCCGCGCGAGGACGTCTCGGCCATCTCGCTCACGGATTTCAATGGCCGGACCCGGTCGTTCGCCAGCTATCGTGGCCGTCCCTGTCTCGTGGCCTTCTGGGCGAGCTGGTGCCCGCCCTGTCTTCGCGAGCTGCCGATCCTGCATCGCCTGCAGCAGAGACGCGATCTCGGCTTCGCCGTCGTCCCCGTCTCGATCGACCGCGACGCGGCCGCGGCCCAACGGCTCATCGACCGCCTGGGCTTGGGCGGCTTTGCGAGCTTCATCGATCGCGACGGCCGCGTCGCCTCGGGTCCGAAATCGCAGATGCAGACGCCCTTCCAGCTCTACGGGATGCCGATGAGCTATGTCGTCGATGCCAGGGGCAGGACGGCCGGCCATCTCGCCGGCGCGGCGGACTGGGGCACGCCGGAGGCGATCCGGTTCATGCACTATTTCGCGCGCGAGGGCTGACCAGGACGCACTGCGCCCGCATACTGGAGCCTGTTGGCTTCGGCGTCATGGGAGATGCCCGAAGAACAGGCGGATGAACGAAAGGACCGAGGTCTCGACCCGCACCAGGCCGCGCGGCGCGCTCGCCGTTCGAGGCCCTCCGCCTGGCATCAAAGTGCCATGGGGCAGGAACTTGCGAGACCGTCATCGGTTGAATGTCCGGGGGCTGTCGTCGACAACCTCCGACGACGTGGGATGGTTGCCATGATCGAGAGAGACGGCGATGTATTCCGTTTATTTTCAGAGGATTATCGAAGCTTTTCGCAGGAGGAGATGAGCCTGCGGGAATACCTGCTGGCCTGCCGCGAAGACAAATCGATGTATGCCTCCGCCCCTGAGCGGATGGTCGACGCGATCGGCGCGCCAAAGCTTTTCGATACGAGCCAGGACGAGCGCCTCGGCCGGATATTCTCCAACCGGACGGTCAAGCTCTACCCGTCCTTTACCGATTTCTTCGGCATGGAGGATACGATCGAGAGGATCGCCGGCTATTTCCGCTACGCATCGCAGGGCCTGGAGGAGCGCAAGCAGATCCTCTATCTGCTCGGCCCCGTCGGCGGCGGCAAATCCTCCCTCGCCGAGCGGCTGAAGAAGCTGATGGAGGAGCGCCCCTTCTACACGCTCAAGGTCGGGGACCGGATCAGCCCGGTCTTCGAATCGCCTCTGGGCCTGTTCCGTCCCGATCGGATGGGCGATCTCTTCGAGGACAAGTACGGGATCGCGCGGCGTCGACTGACCGGCCTGATCTCGCCCTGGGCGGCGAAGCGGCTCGACGAGCTCTCGGGCGATATCTCTGGGTTCAGCGTCGTCAAACTGAACCCCTCGCGCTTGCGGCAGGTCGGCATCGCGAAAAGCGAACCAGGCGACGAGAACAATCAGGATGTCTCGACGCTCGTCGGCAAGGTCGACATCCGCCAGCTCGAAAACTTCAGCCAGTCGGACCCGGACGCCTATTCCTACAGCGGCGGGCTGAACCGGACGACGCAGGGCCTGCTCGAATTCGTCGAGATGTTCAAGGCGCCGATCAAGGTGCTGCATCCCCTGCTGACCGCGACCCAGGAAGGCAGCTACAACGGCACCGAGAACTTCGGAGCCTTTCCCTACCAGGGCATCGTTCTGGCGCACTCCAACGAGTCCGAATGGCTCCAGTTCAAGAACAACAAGAACAACGAGGCGTTCCTCGACCGCATCCTGGTGGTCAAGGTGCCCTATTGCCTGCGCGTCACCGAAGAGCGGCAGATCTACGAGAAACTGCTGCGCGAGAGTGAACTGGCCGGCAGCCCCTGCACGCCGGAAGTGCTCGATATCCTCAGCCGCTTCTCGGTCTCGACGCGGCTGGCCGAGTTCGAGAACTCGCCGCTCTATACAAAGATGCGCGTCTATGACGGCGAGAACCTCAAGGAAGTGGAGCCAAAGGCGAAGGCCATCCAGGAGTATCGCGACGCCGCCGGGGTCGACGAGGGCATGACCGGCGTCAGCACGCGCTTTGCCTTCAAGATTCTCTCGCAGACTTTCAACTACGACACCAGGGAACTGGCCGCCGACCCGGTGCACCTGATGTACATCCTGGAAGGCGCGATCAAGCGCGAGCAATTCCCCAAGGAGACGGAAGCGGCCTATCTCGACTTCATCAAGTCGGAGCTCGCGACGCGCTATGCCGAGTTCATCGGCCACGAGATCCAGAAAGCCTATCTGGAATCCTATGGCGAATACGGCCAGAACCTGTTCGACCGCTACATCGCCTATGCCGACGCCTGGGTCGAGGATCAGGACTACAAGGACCCCGATACCGGCCAGCTGCTCAACCGGCAGGTCCTCGACACTGAATTGTCGCAGATCGAAAAGCCGGCGGGCATCGCCAATCCCAAGGACTTCCGCAACGAGGTCGTGAAGTTCACCTTGCGCGCCCGGTCCAGGAACAATGGCCGCAACCCGTCCTGGACCAGCTATGAGAAGCTGCGCCAGGTGATCGAGAAGCGGATGTTCGGTCAGGTCGAGGATCTGCTGCCCGTCATCAGCTTCGGCTCGAAGCAGGACAGCGTGACCGAGAAGCGTCACCAGGGCTTCGTTCAGCGCATGGTGGAGCGTGGCTATACCGAGCGCCAGGTCCGGCGCCTGGTGGACTGGTACATGCGTGTGAACAAGGCGGGTTGAACGCGGCCGGAGCGTGCCATGCCGATTTTCATCGACCGCCGCCTGAACCCGAAGGACAAGAGCCTGGGCAATCGCCAGCGCTTTCTGCACCGCGTCCGCGCGGAACTGAAGCGCAGCGTCCAGGAACAGATCCGGGCCGGCAAGATCGCCGATGCAGACGGGGCGCACGCCGTTTCGCTCCCGGCGAAGCGCACGAGCGAGCCGCGCTTCCGCGATGCCGGGGACAGCGGCCGGCGCCAGCATGTCCTGCCCGGAAACAGGCATTTCGCGCCGGGGGACAGGATGCCGAAGTCGGGCCGGGGCGGCGGATCGGGATCGTCGCCCCGCCTGGAGGATTCCGAGGACGATTTCCGCTTCGTGCTGTCGCGCGAGGAGGTGCTCGATCTGTTCTTCGAAGATCTCGCACTTCCCGACATGGTCAAGCTCAATCTCAAGGAGATCGTCGCCTTCAAGCCGCGGCGGGCCGGCTTCTCGGCGAGCGGCTCGCCGACGAACATCAACATCGCGCGCACCATGCGAAACAGCCATGGCCGCCGCATCGCCCTCCAGCGGCCCAGGCGCGAGGAGGTCGAGGCCATCCTGCGCGAACTGGCCAGGATCGAGGCCGACGAGCCAGGCGCCGCCGACGCCGACGTCGCAGCCCTGCGCGCCGAACTCGACCGGCTGGAGCGCCGGCGCCGGGTGACTTCCTTCGTCGACCCGGTCGATATCCGCTTCAATCGCTTCGACGCGCAGCCTCGGCCCAACGCGAACGCGGTGATGTTCTGCCTGATGGACGTCTCAGGCTCGATGGGCGAACGCGAGAAGGACCTGGCCAAGCGCTTCTTCGTCCTGCTGCATCTATTCCTGAAGCGGCGCTACGACCGCACGGACATCGTCTTCATCCGCCATACCCACGTGGCGCAGGAGGTGGACGAGGACACCTTCTTCTTCAGCATGCAGAGCGGCGGCACCGTGGTTTCCACGGCGCTGGAGGAGATGCAGCGCATCATCGCGCAGCGCTATCCCAGCCGGGAGTGGAACATCTACGCCGCCCAGGCGTCGGACGGCGACAACCTCGCGACCGACTCCAGGCGCTGCCTCAAACTGATGGATGGCGAGATCATGCGCCTGTGCCAGTATTTTGCCTATGTCGAGATCATCGACGAACGCGAGAGCGAGATCTTCGGCTCCACGGACAACGGCACCCCGCTCTGGCGCGCCTATCTCACGGTCAAGGAGAGATGGCCGAATTTTGGCATGAGCCGCATCGCTCGGGCCGCCGACATCTACCCGGTCTTCCGGCATCTCTTCACCCGCCAACCGGCGCAGTTGCGCAAGTGAGGGAAGCGCCGATGGCGAGGCAAACGCCCCGATCCGATCTGCTGTTCTCCGGCTCGGACTGGAACTTCGCGACCTTGTCGCATGTCTACGACGTCATCGAGGCGGTTGCGAAGGAAGAGCTCCGGCTCGATGTCTACCCGGTGCAGATGGAGATCATCTCCTCAGAGCAGATGCTCGATGCCTATTCATCCATCGGCATGCCGCTGATGTATCGCCACTGGTCATTCGGCAAGCACTTCCTCCGCCAGGAACTGCTCTATCGCAAGGCCGGTCGCGGCCTCGCCTATGAAGTGGTGATCAACTCCAATCCCTGCATCGTCTATCTGATGGAAGAGAACACCATGGCCCTGCAGGCCCTGGTGACCGCGCATGCTGCCCTTGGCCACAACCATTTCTTCAAGAACAACTACCTGTTCCAGCAATGGGCCGATGCCGGCGCGATCCTCGGCTATCTCGATTTCGCCAAGGGCTTCATCGCCCGCTGCGAGGAAAGGCATGGCGTTGCGGCGGTCGAGGCCATTCTCGACGCCGCCCATGCACTGATGGAACAGGGCGTGTTCCGCTATCGCCGCCCTCCCCGGCTCTCATCCGACAGGCACCGCGAGGGGCTTCGCGAGCGGCTGGAATACGAAGAGCGTTCCTATAACGACCTATGGCGCACGGTCCCGCGCTTGGTGGACGACGCCAAGCCCGACGAGAGCGAGGCCTCGATCGCCGAACGGAAAAGGGCGCTCAATCTCCCCGAGGAGAACCTGCTCTATTTCCTGGAGAAGAACAGCCTGATCCTCCAGCCCTGGCAGCGCGAGATCCTGAGGATCGTCCGGGTGATCGCGCAGTATTTCTATCCCCAGCGGCAGACGCAGGTGATGAACGAAGGCTGCGCAACCTTCGTGCATTACACGATCATGAATACGCTGTTCGACCGCGGCCGGATCAGCGAGGGCGCCATGCTGGAAATCCTGCGCAACCACTCGAACGTCGTCTTCCAGCCAGCCTTCGACGATCCCCGCTTTTCCGGCATCAACCCTTATGCCCTGGGGCTGGACATGATGCAGGACATCCAGCGTGTCGTGACCGAGCCGACCGCGGAAGATCGCGACTGGTTTCCCGAGATCGCGGGAACCGGAGACTGGCGCACGATCCTGCTGGACGCCTGGGCCAACCACCGCGACGAATCCTTCATTCGCCAGTATCTCAGCCCGGCCCTGATCCGGAAGTGGCGGCTGTTCTTGCTTTCCGACGCCGCGAACGACTCGTTCTACAGCGTGGCTTCGATCCATAATGAGCGCGGCTACGCGTCCATACGCACGGCCCTGGCCCAGAAATACGACATCGGGGCGAGCCATGCGGACATCCAGATCGTGGATGTGGACCTGCTCGGCCAGCGGCATCTGCGCCTGCAGCACAAGGTCAATGACGGCATCCTGCTGGAACGCGCCGGCTGCGATGCGACGCTGCGGCATGTCCATGAGCTATGGGGCTATGAGGTCAGCCTGGAAGGCGTTGACGCGCAGACGGGGGTCACGGTCTTCGAACGGTCCAGCCGTCAGCTTGACGGATCGCTATAGTTCATAGGCACCGGGACGCGCATTGTGCCACGCCCCCAAGGCCGCTGAGTCAGCCCGTTCCAACGCCTTCATCAGAAGCAGGTGCTCATGATCACATGAAGCCCGGATTGCGCGGCAGGTATCGCGTCCAGGTTCCATAGCCCTGCGACGCCATCAGCAGCATGGGAAAGGTGATGCGCATGCCCTGACTGACGGCAAGGCTCAGCGCGCTTTCGCATGAGCCGGGCAGGAACGCCGATACGGTCTCGCAGGGCCTGTCGGCCGCTATCCTCAATGCCGCCGCAAAGACATCGCCGAGGTCGTCGACCTCCCTGACGGCGAGAGGTCCGATATGCCCGCTGGACGTGACATAGCTGTAGCCGAGACAATCGTTGCCGGCGCAGAGCAAGACCCCCGTGGTGGCCGGGTCATCGAGCAGGTAGCGGTGATGCTTCTCTCGCGGGACGCCGATCGCGCGGGAATCGATCTCGGCCAGTCTCTCCATGGTCGCGGCGTTGCCATCGATCGGGATGCTCTGCAACGCAGGCTCCGGCAGTCCCTCGATAACCCGTTCCCGCGCCGCACTGAGAAAATAGATCGGCATCCTTGGAAAGAGGCCATGCCGGATGTAGAGACCCTGCGAGACCCTGTTGAAGGTAAAGGTGATCAGGACCTTGTGAGCCGCGGCCGATTTGCGGGCATGCTCCAGGGTCAACTTCATCAATTCATTGCCGATGCCACGTCCCTGCTGGCCCGGATCGACGAATAGCTGGGCAAGAAACCAGACATTCCCGCATACCCAACTCCAGGCGAAACCGAGAAGCTCACCGTTATCCTCCGCGACCCATAGGCCGTCGGGATCGTCCTTGAGTGAAAACAGCTGAAAATTGGGAGCGCTCGACGTCGCCATCGGGCCGAAACCATGGCGCGTGGTCAGATCATTGATGCTGGCAACGACGAGGGCATCAGCCGTCGCCAAATCCTGCGCGCGGGCCGGCCTGTAGACGAGTGACATGGGACAGCTCCGTCAGAGCAATTCAGATCAGTCTTGGCATCGAATCTCCGGCTGACAAGGCCAATGCCATCGCGCTGCCGCAGGCCCGCTCTTTCGCGCGCCTGCTTGATGGCTGAGTTGGTCGTGCGCCCTTCCCGGCCGGCCTGACCGTCAAAAGCCCGTGCGCGCCTTGAGCCCGGCGCAATGGCGCCACGCGTGCCGCCCGGGGGAGAACGCTTGCGCCGCACCGAGGCTGAAGGCAGACGTGGCGCAGTTCTGAAGGTCATGAAGACCGCATGATGAGGAAATGCCAGTGCAGCGCGATCACGCCTCTGAAATTGCCGCGATCACCCACCATCCGGCCTTCAAGGAGGCGGTCAGGGTGCTCGAGGCCGAGCATGACCGCACCATTGCCGACATCATCACGCTGACCGAGATTCCCGCGCCCCCCTTCAAGGAGGAGAAGCGCGCCGCCGCCTATCTGGAGATGCTGCAGGCGCATGGCCTGGAGGATGTCGAGCAGGACGAGATCGGCAATGTGATGGGCCTCCGGCGCGGCACCGGCAACGGCGGATTGATCGTGGTCGCCGCGCATCTCGATACGGTTTTCCCTGAGGGAACCGATGTCACCGTGCGCCGCGAGGGCACGAAGCTCTATGCGCCGGGCGTGGGCGACGACACCCGCAGCCTTGCCGTGCTCCTGGCCTTCGTGCGCGCGATGGACGCCGCCGGCGTCCGGACCCGCAATGATATCCTGTTCGTGGGCGATGTCGGCGAGGAAGGGCTCGGCGACCTGCGCGGCGTCCGCCATCTCTTCAGCAAGGGCCGGTATCGCGACAAGATCGCAGCCTTCGTCACCGTCGACAGTCCGCAGGTGGAGAAGATCGTCGTCGGCGGCGTCGGCTCGAAGCGCTATTCCGTCAGGTTCAAGGGGCCGGGCGGGCACAGCTTCCAGGCCTTCGGCATCGTCAACCCGATGTATGCCATGGCCCAGGCGATCGTGGAGCTTGGCCGCATCCAGGTGCCGGCGACACCCCGCACCACATTCTGTGCCTCCATCGTCGGCGGCGGCTCATCCGTCAACGCCATCCCCGAGGAGGCCTGGGTCGATATCGACCTGCGCTCGGAATCGGCCGAGGAGCTTGCCAGGCTGGACGCGCGCTGCCGCGAGATCGTGGCTGCGGCGGTGGACCAGGAGAACGAGACCCGCTCGACCAGCGAGGGCGCGATCACAGTCGAAATCAAGGCCTTGGGCGACCGCCCCGCAGGCAATACGCCGGTGGACGCCGATATCGTGCAATATGCGACCGCAGCGCTTCGGGCCCATGGCTTTGCGCCCAGGCACGAAGCCTCCTCCACCGACGCAAATATTCCGATGAGCCTCGGCATCCCGGCAATCAAGATCGGCTCGGGCGGCACCGGCGGCAGGGCCCATTCCCTCGGCGAGTGGATCGATGTCGAAAAGACAGCGAGCATATCGGGCATGACGGCGAGCCTTGCCACGATCCTGGCCACGGCGGGCTTCCCTGCCGCGTGAACGGTCCTGTCGCCCGGTCGTTGCCGCTGCATTTGATCGTGCTGCTCGACCGGTTGCGATTGCGCGGACAGAATGGCGCAAGAGACGAACTCGCCTTGCGCGTGGAGGATGTCGCGTCTTCGATCATCGCGGCACCGTCGGCTCTGCCCCTTAACGGCAGCGTCCCACCCAAGCCAGGCTTTGGGCTCGGCCGGCTGCTTCGGAAGGAAGCTTAGCGCCAGCTGGGGGCGTCATGGGAATCTTCGATCACCGGACAGGAAACCGGATCAAGTCGATTAACTAACCCACTGTATTTGCAATGATTTTTCTGAAATTAACAATCCGATCGTCGGGCAAATGCCTGGAGGCAGCCACATTGCCTCCACGCAAGCCGGCTATGGAGATTCGTAGTGCGATTCGTACGCCCTGCCTGCAATTTTGAAAGTAAAGAGGATTGACATGGTAAAAGTGACAAGAATTACCATGACCGCCTGTGCCTTTAGTGCCTTCCTGGCAACAGCTGGATTCGTTCAAACGGCATTTGCCCAAACACAAGCCGAGGCCAATTCTGTCGCGCCCTTGGCCACTGGCTTGACCGATGGCGGGGCCGCCGAAGCCCAAGTCGTCGAAGCTACCCGCGCCGGCGATGTCCTTACGATCAAGCTTCGCTTCAAGCCAATCGCCACGAACAAGCTGGAACGACTCTATGATTCGATCAGCAAGGATGCTTATGAAAACAGCTTCTATGTTCTTGCCGGCAACAAGAAATACCTGCTCCTGACAGATAGCAACGACAAGCCGCTGACAAATCCTAACCTGGTCATCAAGGCCAACAAGGATTCTCCGATCGCCGGCTCATGGCATGGCAGGTTCCCTGCTCCACCGAAGGATGTCACGGACGTGTCGCTGACGATCCCGGGTGTCGAGACGCTCGACGCGATCAAAATCACCGACCGATAGCCATGGCCGGCGCTACCAAGTCCTGCATCACCAACTCCTGCATCGCGATCATCGTGTTTCTGGCAGCGACACGTGGCTCGTTTGCGCAAGAGCCACCTCACCATCGCGAAATACGCGATCTCAAAGCCACGGTTCTGGATCTTAAGGCCACGGTTCTGGATCTGAAGGGACTCCCCTCCGACTTGAACAGCGCGGTATCTGATCTGTCGGCGAAAGCCGGCGGACTTGCCGCCCGGCACGGTGGTCTTTCCGTGCGACACGATGCGACGACCGTCAGGCTGTCGATGACGGGCGATATCCTGTTCGATTTCGACAGGGCCGACATCAGGTCGGCTGCCGAACCGACACTCACCGATATCGCGCGTCTCGTCGCATCTGTCCCCGCTGGCACGATCGTCATCGAGGGGCATACGGATTCAAAAGGGTCTGCTCGGTATAATCAGGAACTGTCCCTTCGGCGGGCTCAGGTCGTCGCGCAATGGCTTGTGAGACACGGAGCAGATAAAGCGCGGCTTTCGGTCAAAGCGCTCGGCGATACGCGTCCGATCGAACCCAATACGCTTAAGACCGGAGCGGATAATCCCGAAGGGCGTGCCCTGAACCGACGCGTCGAGTTCGTTATGCCGAAGCAGTGGACAATGGAATCTGCGGGCCGACGGCAACGCGTCGGCCCGCTCCCGGCTTCCGGCGAAACGGCCGAATGGCCTGTCGCTCAGAAACCTCCGCCCCGCTGCGACATTCCGAGCGCCTGCTAGAGCAGCGGCCCGAAAAGTGGATTGCGGTTTCCGGGAAATCCGATGCAAAGACAAAGGATTAGATCATCGGATCTGGATACGATATCCGGTCCGATGATCTGATCAGGCGACCACAATTGGATATTGGAGCCTTGCTCGGACGCTGACATCCGAAATCGGGCGGGGTGACATCCGCTCCCGACGCTTGCCGGACGCTACGGGCGTCCGCTTTGGGAAACACCGGAGGCTGCCAAGGCAGATTAGGCGCCCGGAGCCGCAGCATGGCCCCGGACGCCGGGATCAGAAGGTCAACCCGCAGGCTTGACGGATGGCGATCTGAACTGGCGAGGGAGGCAAGGACGGATCAAACTCGCCCCGTGGCAACAGCGGCGGCTGCGCCATGAATCGCGGATGCTGGCCGCAATGGGGTTGCGCTGCATGGACCAGGAACGGGTGGCATAAATAGACCGTGCCCGCCGTTCCGGTTGCGATTTCGACCACACAATCCGCAGTCGAGGCGTAGCCGTTCGCGGAGAGCTGCCGGAGTGTGGCTCCCGCTTCGCCGTAGGGCAGAAGCTCCCGCGCAATCATGGCATGCGAGCCCCGGCGAATTCTCGTAGGAGCATCGTCGGGCCCGACATCCGATATCAGGAAGAGCATGAGCAGGGCTCGTCCGCTGCTCCTTACATTGGCTCGCCATTCCATGAAATCCGGATTGTCCAGGCCAAAGCTCACATCCACATGCCAGCCGTCGTCCCCCGGCGCCTCCGTCGAGGGGAACCGGATCGGAAAGGTCCCAAGCCCCCTGGGGGCGATCCAACGCTCTGCGCCGACGAGTTGATCGAAGGCCTTGTGCAGGGGCGGCGTATTGGCCGCCTGGATGAAAGCAGGCGAGGATTTCGAGCTCACCCGGATGACCGGTCGCGTCCAGCCTTCCGGCTTGCTGGGCGACAAGCCGATATCTGCCCACAATTCATCCCGGCATTGTCTTGCAAGGTCGGCACTGAAGGCGTTCTCGATTTTGACGAATCCGTCGTCGATGAAGCTCTGGACCTGACGGGATGTCAGGCCAATCTGCGCATTATTGGGCATTGCACGTTTCTCCGCTCGGCTGCCGCATCAGCGAAGCCGTTTTGATCTGATCTGATCGGCGCGAAGGCGCCGGACGGCTTGAGGCCGTTCAGATCAGGGGAAAGAACGTGGAGGCGAACATCATGACGAGCCCCCCTACCACGGCAACAAGGGCAGCCTCAAGGTCACCATTGCCCGGCTCTTCCCCGTCAAGGCGCCAAGAGGTAACTCCGAGTCATCGCCCGGAAGCGGTCGCTCCGGATCAAACTGCTCAAGACCCGGTCTCGAGCCGTTGCAGGATTCCCGACGGCCGTCTCGACAGGCTAGTCAGTGCTCGCCTCGACCGGCCATCGTGATAGGGAGGAGGCTATGGCCTTCACCCTCCACTGTTTTGCCGACATCCCCACCTCCGACGGGCTGGTTCTGCTGAACCATCCTGACGTCACGCGTCACATGCCGCTCGCCGATGGCAAGTGGACTGAAGCATCTGCCCTCGACTGGGCCAAGGGCAAGGACGGGGGTTACCTTGGTGCCAAGGCGCGTTTGGACAACGTCTGAGAGCCCGTCCCGAAACGCGCCCTCGTCAGGTGTTCCGGGTGCGACGCGGTCGATGACCTGCCTTTTCCCCGCCGCGCCGGCCTCGTTTCCGTCCGCCGTTGACGGTCAACCGTCCACGGCTCCCCCTTTGCCGGCGGTTTGCGGGATGAGGCGGCGCCGGCACGCGCACGTCCCGGGCCGGACTCCGCTCATGGTTCCGCCGTGCCTACCCGTCCGAGCGCAGCGTCAGCCTCGACCACGGGATCGTTGAAGGTCCAACGAGGGATCGTGCGCATGCGGTCGAGGCCGGCGAAGACGGCCGCAAAGCCGCCATCCGGCGAAACCTCGCGGAGCGCGGCATCGAATTCCTGGCCGAACCCGTTGAAGCCGTCGGCCTCCACTTCGCAGAGATGAATCTGGTTCCAGTCGATCCGCAGCGCCGGATCACGGTAGAGCACGGCCGCCGTCTCCATGGTCCGGAACGTCCCGATCCTGTTCGCCTGGACGAGCTTCGCAGCAGCCGGCCCGATATAGTTCCGCATGATCTCACGGTATTGGCCGAGAGAGGGAGCGCCCACCTCGATATATTCCAGCGACACCTGCCGCTCGGGCCGATCGGCTGAGCCCTGCCAGTTTCGCGGCAGGACGAAGGCCGCGGGGGTGGTCAGGAGAATCTCCGCGCGCAGCACCTGGATCTGCGGCGGTTGCTGCTTGACCACGAGTTCGCGAATGGCGTCGGCAGGAACGATATCTTGGAAGTAGCTCAGTTCGAGATGGCTCCAGACAGCCGCTTCCGAAGCGTTCCGAAACACGGAGCGGTGCCGATACAGCGCCTGCCCGAGGCACGTTTCCCCAAAGCGCGCCCAGTCGACGACGCGGTCCTCGAGCTCGGCTTCCGCTCCGGGATCCGCTTGTATCGTCCGGGCTAGCACCACGAGGCGGTCGCCGGGCTCGATCCGGGCCAGTTGCGACCCGTCAAGGGGATGAACACTCTCAGCCATTGGACGCCTCGGATCGTTCGTCTCGTCGTATCTGTCCCCGCTGGCACGATCGTCATCGAGGGGCATGCGGATTCAAAAGGGTCGGCTCAATCGAGCCCTGAATCGAGCATTGCTGCGACGATTTCGGCCGGGCCTCGTCTGGCCCGGCCAGCCGACCTGGGGCCGTGTTCAGTTGCCCGACGGCAGCGGGATGCTGATACCCTCCTTCGACAGGATGTCGCGGACGCTCTGGAATTTCTGATAGTCGGACAGCGTCATCGGCCCGGTATAGCTCTCGCTCTGCAGCTTGCGGGGCGGATACTGCACATAGGTCTTCATCAGCTTGTTGATGGCCTCGGAGATCGTCACCATCGTCCAGGTGCGCTCGGTATAGTTGTTCATGAAGATGTCGTAGCGCTCCTGGGGATCCTGCCAGAGGTCGAAGACCTGCGGGACGGTGGCGACATATTTCTCGGCGCCCTTCCAGCCGAGATTGCTGTCCACCCGCCAGACCGCCGGTCGGGGCGCCGTTGTCGCCGCGCAGGTTGAAGACGGCCTTGTAGTTGCCGATGCGTGCCGCACCCGGAGAGAGCTCGTTCTCGGTGAAGTAGAACCACTCGTTGCGGGGCGAAGGGCCGGTCCCGAACAGCACCGGCGACAGGTCGTAGCTGTCGAAGATGATCGGCTGGTTGGCACGATCCTGGGTCGGCAACCGCACCCCGCCGACCGAAGCGAACGTCGCCATCAGATCTAGACCGCCGGTCACTTCGTGGTTCTTGGAGTTGGGTGCGATCTTGCCCGGCATCCAGGCGATGGCGGGAACGCGGTTGCCGCCTTCGCGAACCGTGCCCTTGGTGCCGCGGAACGGGGTATAGCCGGCATCGGGATAGACGTCCTGCCAGGCGCCGTTGTCGGTGGTGTAGAAGACCAGCGTGTTGTTGGCACGGCCGGAACTGCGCACCTTGTCCATGATCCGCCCGATCCGCGCGTCGAGCTCGACGACGGAGTCCGCATATTTACTCTTCGACATCGACTTATGGATGTAGTCGGGATGCGGCATGTTGGGCTGGTGCACCTTCATGAAGTTGATGCTCATGAAGATCGGCTCGGGCGAATTCGCGTTGCGGTCGAGATAGTCGAGCGCCGCCTTCTCGACATAGCCGTCGAAGAACGGGATGCCGACCACGCCTTCGGCGCCATTGATCACCGGCGTGTCGACATATTGGCCGTTGATCTTGAACTCCTCGCGCGCCGGCTGCCCGGCATTGCCCGACAGGGCTCCCTTCGTTACCCGCTGGAACATCGCCCGAAGCTCGGGTGACATATCCGGGAACCAGGTCGGGTCTGCGTAGGTGTAGGCGTTGAGATGATAGAGGCCGCAATATTTCATCTCGTCGTAGCCTTGGGCATTGGGCAGTGCGTAATCGGCCTCTCCCAGGTGCCATTTGCCGGTGAAAAAGGTCTTGTAGCCACCTGTCTTGAGCACCGAGGCCAGCGTCCACTCGGCTGCCGGCAAGCCGCCGCCCTGGCCCTGGAAGGCCACGGTCGTCATGCCGCTCCGGTTCGGGATGCGGCCCGTCTGCATGGCGGCGCGGCCGGGCGTGCAGCTTGGCTGCGCGTAGAAGGAGAAAAACGTCATTCCCTCCGCCGCCAGCTTGTCGATGTTGGGGGTGGGCATGCCGCGGCCGATGCCGCCGCCATAGGGGCCAAGATCGCCATAGCCGGTGTCGTCCGACACGATCATGATGATGTTCGGTCGCTGCTGCGTCGCCGGCGCCGGAGCTGGTTGCGTCTGGGCCGCCGCCATCCCGCTGAAGGATGTGAGTGCGGTCGCTCCGAACAGCGCCGCGCTGTAGCGCTCGCGCCAGGCTCCGAACCGCTCCAGCGCCCTGGCCGTGGAACAGTCTCTTTCATCAAGCTGCAGGCAATCAGGCATGACCTCACTCCTCAGGCTGCTTTGGATCGGACGGTGGTCTCCAGACGCATCGAAAACCGACATGGCTGGTGGAGGTGTCGACCGGCTCGGCATGGCGCGCGGCCGGGCGATAGCGGCGGCAATAGTTGGGGGCGCATAGGTGCGAGCCGCCCTTGATCACCTTGCGTGGAATCCTGATCTCCGGTTGTCCGGGATCATAGCTTGCCGCCTCCCGCCCGCCCCGCGGGTTCACCGGGATGCAGCAGGCTTTCGCCGCGTCGGCCTCGTGCCGCGCCGAGTACCAGTCCTCAGTCCATTCCCAGACATTGCCGATCATGTCGTGGAGGCCATAGCCGTTGGGCGGAAAGGCGGTGACCGGCGAGGTGCGCTCGAAACCGTCCTGGTTGCTGTTCTCGTGCGGGAAGTTGCCCTGCCAGGTGTTCGCCAGATGCCGGTTGCCGGGCGTGAGCTCCTCCCCCCAGGCATATTCGGCGCCGTCGAGCCCGCCCCGCGCTGCGAATTCCCATTCCGCCTCGCTCGGCAGGGCCTTGCCGGCCCAGCGCGCATAGGCGAGCGCATCGGCGAACGTCACATGAACGACCGGATGGTTGTCGAGGGCGTTGATATTGCTCCCGGGGCCGTAGGGGCGACGCCAGTTCGCGCCCTTGGTGAGGTTCCACCATTGGCTCCAGTCGCGCAGGTCGACCGGCCTCGTCGGCGGCGCAAAGACCAGCGAGCCGGCATAGAGCATATGCGGCAGCGTGCCGGGATAGTCCTTGGGATCGGGCACTACTTCGGCAAAGGTGACGTGTCCCGTTGCCCTGACGAATTCCTTGAACTGCCGGTTGGTCACCGGGGTCCGGTCCATCCAGAAGCCGTCGACGGTGACGCGATGCGCTGGAGCCTCCTCGGGGTAGTGCCGGTCCGAGCCCATGCGGAAGGTGCCGCCGGGGATGGAGCTCATGCCTGGTGGCGGCGCTGTTCCTGCATCGGGGGAACATGCGGTTGATCGCGGGGAGCCGAAGGCTGTCCGTCGACGATTTCGAGGATACGCATGGCAGGCACTCTTTGGAGAATTGGAGCAATTCTGTTCTAGAGTCAGAGAATGACAACACGAGACAATCGCGGCACTTACTTCAAGGTAATTTTTAGAATCCAATTAAATGACAGGAAAACGACAAGTAAATGACAAGATAAATTATAAATCAAATCTATAATCAAAATTAGATATTACGAGTTACAATTAAATTGCAGAATAATTACTGCACTGCCTCCCATGCTAGAGATGTTTCTCGCGGGTGTCTACTGTGTGCGAATGAACTCCGATCACCTCTCCTTGCCCAGGGGGTTTGTTGCCATAGCCAGAATGGCTTGGCTGCCATCGACCGAAATTCACCGCCCTCGTCAGGGCCGGACGCAGGATCCATTCGCTGTGGAAGGCGCCCAAGATAAAACAGCCAACCCAGCCGATTATGGATAGTCTCCACCTCACTTCCATGGGCGGCGCGAAACGGCGAACCTTTCAATGAAGGGTGAACCCGCAGGCATTGCTGCCACGCCAATCTTGAAGGAATTCCGAGATGGGTTTGCTGATAGATGGTGCCTGGCATGACCAATGGTACGACACATCGTCAACCGGCGGCCGCTTTATCCGGAAGGACAGCGCATTTCGCAACTGGGTGACGCCTGACGCCTCGGCTGGCCCAAGCGGCATTGGTGGTTTTGCCGCGGAGCCTGATCGCTATCACCTCTACGTAAGCCTGGCGTGTCCTTGGGCACACCGGACCCTGATCATGCGCGCCCTGAAGGGATTGGAAGAGCTTGTTTCGATCTCGGTCGTGCACTGGCTGATGCTCGAAAGCGGCTGGGCGTTCCAGGCAGGCCCCGGGGTCGTTCCCGACGCGGTCAATCACGCGCAGTATCTGCATCAGGTCTACACCGCTGCCGATCCCCACTATACCGGCCGGGTCACGGTTCCTATCCTGTGGGACAAGCGGACCGGCACCATCGTCAACAACGAGTCTTCCGAGATCATTCGGATGTTGGGAACGGCGTTCGACCATCTCGGCGCATTGTCCGGGGCCTACTATCCCGCGCCCCTGCACGAGGAGATCGATGCGATCAATGCGCGGGTCTATGACACCGTCAACAATGGTGTCTATCGCGCCGGGTTCGCGACAACCCAGGAGGCCTATGAAGAAGCGATCGGACCCTTGTTCGATACACTGGACTGGTTAGAGGAGCGGCTGAAGGCACGGCGCTATCTGCTCGGAGACGACCTGACCGAGGCAGATATCCGCCTGTTCACCACGCTCATTCGGTTCGATCCGGTCTATGTCGGACACTTCAAGTGCAACCTGCGCCGCATTGTCGATTACCCGAACCTCTGGCGTTACGCCCGTGACATCTACCACCTGCCCGGCGTTGCCGGGACGGTGAATATGCAGCACATCAAAGGCCACTATTACGAGAGCCATCGCACGATCAATCCGACCGGCATCGTCCCCCTTGGCCCAGAGATAAGCTGCTGAAAGAGGACGAAAAGCCCCCGGCAACCGCGCAAGCAGTTCATCATGCCCAAGGTTCTGGTTCTTGATTGCTCTTCCCGTGGCCATGTCGAAACGCTGGCCTACGCCGAGGCCGGCCCCTCAGCAGCGGCCTCGGCAGGCAGTCATCTACGTGGCGTCATGTCCCGCCCCATGTGCGGCAGAGAAGCGCGGCTGTCGTAACGAAATTTGGGGGGACGCCCCGCGCGCCCGGACGAGCGCGCGGGAGAGGCAAACGAGCGTTCAGCGATAGTCGCGGTAGTCGTACGCCGGGGCATAATAGCGCCTGCCGTAGACCGGCGCGGCATAGACCGGCCCGCCATAGACCGGCGCGGCATAGTAGCCATTGTCGTAATAGTAGGGGTCAGCGTAGGCGCGGCGGTTCGCGGCGATCGCTGCGGCACCCAGAATTCCGAGGCCAACGGCGCCGGCCACGGCTGCGCCACGGCCACCGCCATACCAGCCGCCGCGGTAGCCACGATATCCACCGCGATAGCCGCGATAACGATATTGCGAATATTCCGCCGCTGCCTTGTCGAGCCGCGAGGCATCCACGACCGGGTGCGCTTGCCCAGCGAAGGCCGGCACGGCCGAGCCCGCCGTGACCACGCTCGCGGAAGCCAGCGCAACGATGGCGGTTTTCCTGAGGGACATCATGATCGAATCTCCTTTTATCGGGCTCTCCTCCTCCCGAAGCTGAGGACAGGTTCGCGCCGCCCGGTTGAATGGCGGGTGAACCAATCGCGGCTGGATTGCGGCAGAGCGCAAAGCCATCTGCCTCGCGCGCGTGTCGCCGGACAGCCGCCGTGAAAGGAAGCGATCAACGCTTCCGAAGCTGCACCTGTTGATCAACGAAGGGCGCAGCCGGTTGTTCCGGCTCGCCCTTATGTCTCCGAGAGCGGAAGCCCGCATGCCCGCTTCGCGCTGGTGACGATCGCGGGCTCGATACCGTCAACCATCATGCCATCCCCTCGGCCATAGGCATCGGAGCGGTCGTCATCGTTCGGCTGCGATCGATGTTTCCGAGGCTGGTTCCGGCGCAGGCCGACGGTGTCGGCGACCACCTTGAGGGCATCGGCCTCCGCGTGGATCAGCGCGGTCGTCTGCTTGCTGTCGCGGATATTGAGCGTCGCACCCTGCTTGGCCATGAGAGCCTTGAAGCGTTCGCTGGAGGCCGCCTATACCGTCTCCATGACAGCCAGCAACCGCATCGTCCTCTCCAGCGACCACGCCGCCATTCCGCTCCGGCAGGCCATCGCCGCTCATATCGCGACGCATGGCTGGGTCGCGGTCGATATCGGACCGACGACGCCGGAGAGCACACCCTATCCCAGGCAGGGCGAAGCGGCGGCGCGGCTCGTCGCCTCCGGCGATTGCCGGTTCGGCATCATCCTGTGCGGCACCGGCCAGGGCATCATGATGGCGGCGAACAAGGTCAAGGGCATCCGTTGCGGCGTCTGCGCCGACACGTTCTCGGCCCGCATGATCCGCCAGCACAACGATGCCAACATGCTGTCGATCGGCGTGCGCGTGGTGGGCGAAGGGCTCGCGCTCGATATCGTGGATGCGTTCCTCTCCGCCCAGTTCGAAGGCGGCCGGCATGCGACGCGGGTCGAGATGATCGAGGCGCTGGAGGGCTAGCTGTCGTTTCCAAGAAGGTTGTTCAGTCTTGTCCATGGCGGCTTTCCGCCGAGGGCTGAGTGAGGGCGGGAGAGGTTGTAGTTGTCGGCCCATGGTCCGATGGCAGCGTGGCGCTCTGCCGAGCTCTGATAGGGTCTTGCATAAGCCCATTCGCGCAGGCTGGTCTGGATGAAGCGCTCGGCCTTGCCGTTGGTTCGCGGGGTGTAGGGCCGGGTGCGAACATGGCGGGCGCCGGCCTTTGCGAGCGCGGCTGCGAAGAGCTTCGAGCGATAGGCCGAGCCGTTATCGGTCATCACCCGTTCGACGGTGACGCCGAGACGGCCGAACCAGGCGAGCGCGCGTTCGAGAAAGGCCGTCGCGTCGTCCCGGCCGAGGCTTGGCAGAACTTCGACGAAGGCCAGCCGCGAGGCATCGTCGATCGCGACATGGAGATGGTCCCAGCCGATGCCGCGATTGCGGCCTGGGCCGGTGCGGTTGCCGGTGATGCGGTGGCCGACGCCGTCGATCCGGCCCAGGCTCTTGATGTCGAGGTGGATCAGCTCGCCCGGCGCGGCGCGCTCGTAGCGCAGGATCTCGGGTTTCGGCTCCAGCGCCGACAATCGTTTCAATCCCAGACGGCGCAGGATCGCTCCCACGGTTGAGCGCGGCATGCCGAGCGCAGCCGCAATCTGCGGGCCGCTCAGCCGGCGACGCCTCAGCGCCTCGATCTCGGCAACACGCTGCACAGGCGTTGCATGCGGACAGTGATGCGGGGCTGAACTGCGGTCGTGAAATCTGTGCTCACCGCCCTGCCGATGCCGGCGAAGCCAGGTATGCGCCGTGCGCCCCGAGACGCCCGCCGCCAGTGCCGCCGCCTTGACGGACCAGCCCCCTTCGACCCGCTCTGCCAGCAGGGCTCGACCGCAAGGCGTCAAACGGGCATTCTGATGGACGTTCATCCGGGCACCTCCGGCGCAGGCGTTGGAGCTTCGCAACCCCAGCCTCTCAGCACCGGCCCGGATGAACAACCTTCATAGCTTCGACAGCTAGCGCCCGCGCGCGCGCCGAGCCGATGCGGCCACCGTCCTGAACAGGGTCTCGTGACCCGCATCCGCGCGAAAACATTTCGCTGGCAAAGCGTCCCGCATGCTGTAAAGCGCGCGGCGCGACCCTCGATGCCTTCCGGGGTTCGACGGCCACGGAGTGAGCCATGCGCATCGGCGTCATCGCGGACATACACGGCAATCTGCTGGCTCTCGAGGCGGTGCTGGACCAGCTTCAGCGCGCCGCGCCCGATATCATCGTCAATCTCGGCGACTGCGCCTCGGGCCCATTATGGCCGGCGGAAACGGTCGCGCGTCTCAGGGCGGCGGAGATGCTGCACGTCCGCGGCAACCATGACCGCGCCCTGGGAGCAGCCTCGCCCGACGGGCTCGGTCGCTCCGACCGCTTCGCCTGGGAGAGGCTCGACGCGGCCGATCGCGCCTGGCTGTCGACGCTACCGCAGGAGCAGTTCGCCGCCGGCGCGCAATGCGTCCATGCCTCGCCCGGCGACGATGAAGCCTATCTGATGGAAGCCGTCGCGGCTGGCCGCCTCGTTCCCGACACGGCCGCCGCCGTCGAGGCACGGCTGGCCGGCACAACGGCGCCGCTCCTGCTCTGCGGGCACAGCCACCTGCCGCGGGTCCTGCGGTTGTCCAATGGGATGGTCGTCGTCAACCCCGGCAGTGTCGGGAACCCGGCCTATGAGGACGAGACGCCGCCTGCCCATGTCTCCGAGAGCGGAAGCCCGCATGCCCGCTTCGCGCTGGTGACGATCGCGGACACGATCACGGTCGAGCATCACGCCATCGCCTATGACTGGGACGCAGCCGCGGCACGCGCCCGGCAGAACGGGCGCGACGACTGGGCCCATGCCCTGGCGACAGGCAGCGTGCGCCGGTGAGCCTGGGGATCTTCCTCACCGTGCTCGCCGCAGCGGCGATGCATGCGGGCTGGAACGCCTTCGTGAAGGTGAAGCTCGAACCGCTCCACGCCATGGCGATGATCTCGCTCGCCTCCGGGCTTATCGCCCTCCCCGTCCTGCTGGTCACGGGCTGGCCGAAGCCTGAGGCCTGGCCCTGGCTCCTCGCCTCGCTGATCCTGCATCTCGGCTACTATATCGGCCTGTCCGGAGCCTATCGGCGCGCCGATATGAGCCAGATCTATCCGATTGCACGCGGCGGAGCCCCGCTCCTGACCGCGGCGATCGCCTTGGCCGTCTTCGGCGAGCGCCTCGCCGTGCCGCAGTTCGCCGCCATCGGCCTGCTCGGCACCGGCATCATGCTGGTCTCGGTCCTCGGGCGCCGGCGCGGCGCTGCCTTCGATCCCGGCGCGCTCGGATTTGCAGCGCTGACCGCCGTCATGATCAGCGGCTACACCCTGGTCGACGGGCTCGGCGCACGGGCCGCCGGGGACCCTCATGCCTATTCGGCGGCGCTGTTCGTGATCAATGGCACGCCGCTGATCGCCTATATCGCCTTGCGCGGTGGACGGGACGCGCTGACCGCGATGCGGCCGTTCTGGCTGCAGGGCACGGCCGGAGGCATCCTGTCGCTCGGCGCCTACTGGATCGCGATCTGGGCGATGACGGTCGCACCGATCCCGCTTGTCGCGGCCGTCCGCGAGAGCTCCGTGCTGTTTGCCGCCGTGATTGCCTATGTCTGGCTGAAGGAGCCGCTGCAGGCCTCGCGCCTGGTCGCCTGCGGCTTCATCGTCGCCGCGCTCGCGCTGATGCGGCTCGCCTAAAGTTCAGCGCGCGATCGCGGCTTGCGCCTCGACGAGGCCCTGGACTGTCTCGAAGAAGCCGCGCACCAGCGGAATGCGCCGGCGCTCGGCCCGGCAGGCCGCATATTCGCCGACCGCGAAATCGGCGCCGGTGATGACCAGCCGCTTCAGCGCGGGATCGGGCCGGAACTCCGCCTCGAAGATCACCCCGATGCCGAAGCCGGCGGCGACGGCCTCCCGCACCGCCTCGCGCGACTGGACCTCGAGCAGGTTCGCCGGCTTGATTCCCGCCTCGGACAGGCGAGCCTCGAAGGTCTCGCGCGTGATCGAGCCGCGTTCTCTCAGGACGATGTCCTGGCCCGCGAAGGCCTCGATCGGGATGCTGTCATGCTGCGCCAGGCGGTGCTCGCTGGCGATGAAGGCGACCAGCCGGTCGGCGCGCAGCTTCACCGTGTGGAGGCGCGGATCCGAGCTCTGCCGCGCGGTGATCGCCACATCGGCAGCGAAGTCCATGATCTGGTCGACCACTTCGGAGGAATTTCCGATCGTCAGCGAGAATGTCAGGCCGGGATAGCTTTCGCGCATCCGTGCCAGCGCGGCCATGACATGGGTGGCGCTGTCGGCGGCAATGCGCAGATGGCCACGCTGCAGCGTCCGGCTGCCGGCAAGCAGCGATTGCGCCTCGTCCTGGGCCGAGAACAGCCGGGCCGTGATGGCGAAGAGGCTCTGGCCCAGCGGGGTGAGCTTGGTCTTTCGGCCGGCCCGATCGAACAGGCGCACGCCATAGGCGTCCTCGAGCGAGCGGACCTGCGCCGAGAGCGTCGGCTGGCTGACATGGCGCGCCTTGGCCGCGCCGGTGAAGCTCTCGGCCTCCGCCACTGCGTGGAACGCCGACAGGCCGGAATAGCTGATCGCCATGCCATAGGTCCTTTCTATGGATCGCATGGATAGGATGTATTGGAGCTATGTCAAATCTCGCCCTACCGTTTCGCCATCGGCTGCAACGACACAAGCGAGATCGACATGGCCCAAGCCCGCCGCCCCGCCGTTTCCGAGACCGGTGATCCCCTCCTCCTGACGCCCGGACCGCTGACGACCAGCAAGGCGATCAAGGAAGCCATGGTTCATGACTGGGGCTCCCGGGACGCCACCTTCGTCGGCATCAACAAGGCCGTGATGGAGGAACTGCCGAAGGTCATCCATGGCGAGGGCAGCTTCGTCACCGTGCCGATGCAGGGCTCGGGCACTTTCGCGGTCGAGGCCATGCTGACGAGCTTCGTGCCGCGCGGCGGCAAGGCGCTGGTCCTGATCAACGGCGCCTATGGCCAGCGCGCCAAGCGCATCCTCGAGATCGCCGGCCGCGATGTCGTCACCCACGAGACGGCCGAGGACATGCCGCCCGATCTTGCCGAGGTCGACCGGATGCTCGTCGCCGATGCGGCGATCAGCCATGTCTTCGTGGTCCATTGCGAAACGACGAGCGGCATCCGCAACCCGATCGAGGCGGTGGCTGCGCTGGTCAAGCGCCATGGCAAGCGCCTGCTGATCGACTCGATGAGCGCCTTCGGGGCGCTGGCGCTCGACAGCCGCGAGGTCTATTTCGACGCTGTCGCCGCCTCTTCGAACAAGTGCATCCAGGGGGTGCCCGGCCTCGGCTTCGTCATCGCCCGCCGCAGCGCCCTGGCGGAGACCAAGGGCAATGCCACCACGCTCGTGCTCGACCTCCACGATCAGCACGCCGCCTTCGAGCGCACCGGGCAATACCGCTTCACCCCGCCGATCCATGTCATCGTCGCGTTCCATGCCGCCCTGCAGGAATTCTGGACGGAAGGCGGCGTCGCCGGACGTGGCGAGCGCTATGCCGACAATGCGCGCATCCTGATCGAGGGCATGCAGGAACTCGGCTTCCGGACGCTGCTGCCGGCCCACCACCAGGCGCCGATCATCGTCACCTTCCACATGCCGCAGGACAAGAACTTCGTCTTCCAGCGCTTCTACGACACGCTGAAGGACGCCGGCTACGTGATCTATCCGGGCAAGCTGACCGTCGCCGACAGCTTCCGCATCGGCTGCATCGGCGCGCTGGGCGCGCAGGACATGAAGGCCTTCGTCGCCACGGTCTCGGACGTGCTTGCCGAGATGGGCGTCGGCCTGAAGTCGGCGGCGTGAAGGAGCAGATGATGAACATGCATTCAAAGGTTGGATCGGATGTCGTGGCGAACGGGCGGGCCTATGCCCGGCCGCAGCGTGCAACGGTCGTGATCTGCATGGACGGCTCGGAGCCGGCCTATATCGAGGCCGCCAGCGCCAAGGGTCTGACCCCGAACCTCGACCGGATCATGCGGGCCGGCACCAGCACGCATGCCTATTCAGTGATCCCGAGCTTCACCAACCCGAACAATCTCTCGATCATCACCGGCCGCCCGCCGGCGGTCCATGGCATTGCCGGCAACTTCTTCTACGACCGCGAGGCCAAGGAAGAGGTGATGATGAACGATGCCCGCTTCCTGCGGGCGCCGACCATCCTGGCGGAGTTCCAGAAGGCCGGCTTCAAGGTCGCGATGGTGACGGCCAAGGACAAGCTGCGGACCCTGCTCGGCAAGGGGCTCGATTTCACCAGCGGCACGGCGATCGCCTTCTCCTCGGAAAAGGCCGACAAGGCCAACACGGCGGAGAACGGCATCGACGGGGTGCTCGGCTTCGTCGGCATGCCGGTCCCCTCAGTCTATTCGGCCGATCTCTCCGAGTTCGTCTTCGCCGCCGGCGTCAAGCTGCTGGAGAGCTTCAAGCCGGACCTGATGTATCTCTCGACGACCGACTATGTGCAGCACAAGGCGGCGCCGGGCTCTGAAATGGCGGACGCGTTCTACGCCATGTTCGACAGCTATGTCGGCAGGCTCGATGCGCTCGGCTGCACGCTCGTCATCACCGCCGACCACGGCATGAACGACAAGCATCTGCCCAATGGCGAGCCGGACGTAGTCTATCTGCAAACACTGATGGACGAATGGTATGGCAAGGGCACGATGCGCGTGATCCTGCCGATCACCGATCCTTACGTCGTCCATCACGGCGCGCTCGGCTCCTTCGCCACGGTCTATCTGCCCGAGGGCGCCGACCAGACCGAGGTTGCGGCCCGCATCTCCGGCATCGACGGCATCGCGCTCGCGGTCACCTCGGCCGAGGCCTGCGAGCGTTTCGAGCTGCCGGCGGACCGGATCGGCGACGTGGTCGTGGTCTCGACGCGCTCGAAGGTGATCGGCACCTCGCCGGATCGGCACGACCTCTCGGGGCTGACCGAACCGCTGCGCTCGCATGGCGGCATCACCGAGCAGCGCGTGCCGATGATCGCCAACCGGCCGATCTCCGTGCCGGAGGGGCGCACGCTCCGCAATTTCGACGTCTTCGACGTCGCCCTCAACCTGGTGAGCTGAGATGAACGCGAATGTGAATCCGCCCGTGCGGCGCGAGACGATGCGGATCGCCGGCAAGCTCGTCTCGACCGACGACATGGTCGAGGTCCGCAATCCCTACGACAATTCCGTCGTCGGCCTCGTCCCGGCGGCCCGGCCCGAGCATGTCCGCGAGGCCTTCGCCAAGGCGCGCGCCTTCAAGCCGACGCTGACCCGCTATGAGCGCCAGCAGATCCTGCAGAAGACGGCCGAGCTGCTGCGCGACCGCAAGGACGAGTTCGCCCGGCTGATCACGGCCGAAGCCGGGCTGTGCTGGAAGGATTCGCTCTATGAGGCGAGCCGGGCCTATGACGTCTGGTCCTTTGCGGCCCAGCTCACCATCAAGGATGATGGCGAGATGTTCTCCTGCGACATCTCGCCGAACGGCAAGGC
>NZ_JBFUIY010000028.1:0-86777 GCF_056401655.1 Allobosea sp. P4_E12
GCGATGTCGTCGGCCAGCGAGATCACCCGCGACGACTTGATGCCCGGCGCCGGCTCAAGCTCGTACAGCGTCACGACCGGGCCGGGACAGGCCTGGACGATCTCGCCGCGTATGTTGAAATCCTCGAGCACCCCTTCGAGCAATCCCGCATTCTGCTGCAGGGTCTCGGTCGAGACCGCCGCCTCGGGCTGCGTCTTCGGCTCGGCAAGATAGCTCAGCGGCGGCAGCTCGAAGACGCCCGTCTGCATGAGGGGTGCGGGCGCAGGCAGCGCCTTGCGTCGTCTTGCCTGACGATCGACACCGGCAGGTTCGTCGGCCTCGCCATTCCGGGTTGGCTCAGGCTCGCTTTCCAGCTTGGCTGCAGGCAGAACGGCTTGCGCCACGCGGGGCTCGGCATGCGAGCGGCTTTCGCCGGACGCCTGCACACCGGGCGCGATGTCGCTCTTGGACCATGCAGCGCCTCCGAGTTGGAGGTTGACCGTATAGGTTTGCGACCAGCTCAAGGCCGGAGCGGAACTGGGAATGACGTTCAGTGCTAGGTCGCTAACCGGAAGAGCAAGGACCGCATCAGCGTCCCCGCTCTCGACTGAGGATGGAGCGTCTTCGGCATAGTCCCGGTGCAGAGGCGTCGCTGGCTCCTCCCACGGCGCCTCAGGCGCGGGGCTGGACATGCCTTCGGCAGAGATCGACCCAAGATCCCAGAACGCATGGTCCGAGATATTCGCGTAGAGCTCGAGTGCGCCATCCGCCTCGCTCTCAGCGGGAACGATCTCCATGACTTCCCGTGCGGCTACTTCCGGCGTGGCTTCTTCGAAACTCACATGGTCTTCGTCCGCAGGCGGGATCGCATCGCATGGATCGATCTCGACCTTGGCCTCAACGACCGCGTCGACGTCCACCATGGGTGTCGTCGTAGCCTCCAGCCCACCCCACACCTTCCGCAGGAGATGGTCCGGCGTCCTTGTGTAGCGCACACGACTGGGCGCCGCGTCAGGGTCCGGCGCTCGGTGCACGGGAGTGATGACCGCGGAAACGGGCAGCTGAGCGCGCAGACCGTGAGGGACCTGCCTCGCGGCCCTCTCGTCAGAGCTGCCGGGCATGGATGTCGGGCAATGATCGTCGTTTCCGTCGATACGTTGCGGATAGAGTTTCAACTTACGCATCGACAGTTACGGCTACTATTTTGGAAGGGACGGTGGTGCTGAATGCGTATCGGGGCAGGGTTAACGCCTCGTGAAACTCAAGCCGGACGGAGCGAGCCACGCAACGCCACAGCTTCCCTCACCGTCGTTAGATACGGGGCCTGCCGCAGTGCTTGCCGAGGGGGCTGAGCGTCGGACGCGCCAAAGGGTCGCACTTTGAAAAACATGATTCAGCTTCATTCATGATTAACCAAGCGCGCGCTTAATCAAGATCGAACACAGTTAGGGTTTCCCAGCACTGAAGATCGGGACAGCAAGCCGACCCGCTTGCGGCTCATCGTGATGAGTCTGCGTGAGCGGGGTGGGTGTTGGCGCGCGTCGGAGGCGGGAAGAGTACCAGAGTATCCCGAGAGTACGACGCATGAGTTTTTCGTCCGGTCCGACTGCTGGCCTCGCCCCTCGTGCGCGCAATCGCCGACACAGGATCCGTTTCTCCCGAATTGCCTTCGTCGTCGCGACCCTGGGTCTGAGCGCGGCAGCCGGCTTCTGGGCACAGAAGGACGGTCAGCCGATCGTCTCTGCCGTGCGTGAGCTTGCCCCCATGCTGGAACCGATCTTGGTCGCTTCCAGCCGACGCTACGATCCGCTCCTTGATCCCGACTATTCGCTGGGGCCGGCTCCTCTCACCCTTGGCGAAAGCTCTCCCCTGGCCGCCGGCTTCCAATCCGCCGCGGCGCCCCCTGCCGACCCCGTCGAGCTGCCGGCTCCGGCCGTCGAACCGGAGATCGTTGCGCCGGTGCCGCAGCCGCAGGACGCGCCCAAGCTCGCTCAGATTACGCCGCTTCCGGTGCCGCGCCCGTCCGAGCTTCGCCTTCCCGCCGATCCGGAGGCTCCGCGCGTAGTCGAGCGCCAGACCACCCGGCGGACACGGACCGCCGCCGTCCCGCCCGCGCCGACGGCAGCAGATAACCGCTCGTTCTTCGAGAAGATCTTTGGGGTGCAGCGCTCGTCGGGGCCGGCTCTCGCCTATGCAGCGCCGGAGGACGACGTCGTCGACAGGAGCCGCGGCAGAAAGCTCAGCCCGACCTTGCCGGCTTCGGCGGGCGTCTCGGCCCAGGCGACGGCCATCTACGATATCTCGGCGCGCATGGTGTACATGCCAAATGGCGACCGGCTCGAGGCGCATTCTGGGCTCGGCGACAAGATGGACGACCCACGCTTCGCGCATGTGAGGATGCAGGGTGTCACGCCGCCGCATGTCTACGATCTGAAGGAGCGCGAGGCTCTTTTCCACGGTGTGCGGGCTATACGGCTCCACCCGGTCGGCGGCAGCGGCGCCATCCACGGACGCGCCGGCCTGTTGGCGCATACCTACCTCCTCGGACCGCGAGGGGATTCGAACGGATGCGTTTCGTTCAGGGACTACGACAAGTTCCTGCAGGCCTATCTCAGGGGTGAGGTCAAACGCCTGGTCGTCGTAGCCAGCATGTAGGCCGGACTTCGCGGCCCGCGTCCGAGGCCGCTTTTCCTCCACTGCGCAACGAATCCAATCGGTCGCTGCATTGCGCCGACCCAGGCTGGCCGCTTTTCCTGGAGCAGGGGGAAGCCTATCGGCATCAAGAACAGCGCTGGCCCTATGGGAGCATGTCCATAGGGCGCGAAGATTGAGCCGGGCTGAAGCCTCGCCGCGATAAGCTTGGCCAGCCTCTTCCCTGAAGCGAGAGCACGCCGAGGGTCAGCCCTCGGCGTCGGCCTTGGTCTTGGCCTTCGACTTCGGCGCAGCCTTGGCGGCCGTCTTGCCGGCAGCCTTCTTTGCCGGCGCTTTGGCTGGCGCCTTCGCCGCGCTTGGACGCTTCGTCTTGGCGGCTGCCTTCGCTCCGCCCTTCGCGCCTCCGGCTTCGGCCTTGGCGTTGACGAGTTCGACCGCCTGTTCGAGCGTCAGGCTCTCCTGCGTCATCGCCTTGGGCAGGGTCGCGTTGACCTTGCCCCAGTTGACATAGGGGCCGTATTTGCCGGCGCGCACGACGAGCTTGCCGCCAGCAGGATGCTCGCCGACCTCCCGTCCTGGCACCGCCGCTCCACGACCGAACCGTCCTCCGCCCGCACCGCTCTCCTTGGCGACGATAAGGTCGATGGCGCGGTTGCCGCCGAGCGCGAGGACATCGTCGTCCTTGTCGATATTGGCGTAGGTCTTGCCGTGCTGGACGTAGGGGCCGTAGCGACCGATGCCGACCAGGATCGGCTCGCCGCTCTCCGGATGCTTCGCGACTTCCTTGGGCAGCGCAAGCAATGCCAGCGCCTTGTCGAGATCGACGGCAGCCGCGCTCATGCCCTTGGGCAAGCTCTGGCGCTTCGGTTTCTCGCCCTCGCCGAGCTGGACATAGGGGCCGAAACGACCGTCACGCAGCGTCACATCCTGATCCGTGACCGGATCCTTGCCAAGGACCCGCACGCCGGGCGCGCCCTGGCCACCCTCGGCCGTGGCCTCGCCGTCATTGGCCGGAACGGTCAGCGGCCGGGTGTAGCGGCATTCCGGGTAGTTCGAGCAGCCGACGAAAGCGCCGAACTTGCCAAGCTTCAGCGAGAGCTGACCGGTGCCGCAGGTCGGGCAGGTGCGCGGATCGCCGCCATCGCCGCGCGCTGGGAAGATATGTTCTCCCAGCACACCGTTCAGCGCTTCCAGCACCTCGGTGACGCGCAGGTCCTTGGTGCCGGCGATGGCCTGGGTAAACTCTTCCCAGAACTCGCGCAGCAGCGCCTTCCAGTCGATCTCGGCATTTGAGACACGGTCGAGCTTCTCTTCCAGGCTGGCCGTGAAGTCGAACTCGACATAGCGTCCGAAGAAGCTCTCGAGGAAAGCGGTGACCAGCATGCCCTTGTCCTCGGGCACCAGCCGCTTCTTCTCGATGCGGACATATTCGCGGTCGCGCAGCGTGGCCAGCGTCGCGGCATAGGTCGAGGGTCGGCCGATGCCGAGCTCTTCCATGCGCTTGACCAGGCTCGCCTCGGAGAAGCGCGGCGGCGGCTCGGTGAAGTGCTGATCGGCGGCGATGGCGCGCTTTTCCAGCCCGTCACCCGCCTTCATCGGCGGCAGCTTCTTGCTGTCCTCATCCTCTTCGTCGTCGCGGCTCTCCTGATAGAGCGTCAGGAAGCCGTCGAAGAGCACGACCTGACCGGTGGCACGCAGCTCCAGATGACGCGAACCGACCTTGGCGGCGACGTCCACCGTCGTGCGCTCCAGCGAGGCCGATTCCATCTGGCTCGCGATGGTGCGCTTCCAGATCAACTCGTAGAGTTTGGCCTGTTCGGGCTCGAGATGGCGCACGACCATCGCTGGCAGCCGGCCGAGATCGGTCGGGCGGATGGCCTCGTGGGCTTCCTGCGCGTTCTTGGCCTTGACCGTGTATTTGCGGGGCGCGCTCGGCACATAGGCCGCACCGAACTCCTTGCCGATGACGCTGCGGGCAGCCGTGATGGCACTGCCGTCCATGTCGACGCCATCGGTTCGCATATAGGTGATGAGACCGACGGTCTCGCCGCCGATGTCGACGCCTTCATAGAGCCGCTGCGCAACCTGCATGGTGCGGGCGGGTGCCATGCCAAGCTTGCGCGAGGCTTCCTGCTGCAGCGTCGAAGTCTGGAAGGGCGGGTAGGGGTGGCGCTTGACCGGCTTGGCCTCGACCTGCGCCACGTTGAAGAGAGCTGTCTCCAGCGCCGCCTTGAATGCTTCGGCCTCCGCCCCGGTGCCGATGTCGAGCCGGGTGATCTTCTTGCCGTCGGCTCCGACCAGGCGAGCCTCGAAGGTCGCGCCGGTATCTGTCGCGAGCGTCGCAACCAGCGACCAGTATTCCCGGGCCCTGAAGGCTTCGATTTCGCGTTCGCGCTCGCAGACGAGGCGCAGGGCCACCGACTGGACGCGCCCGGCCGAGCGGGCACCGGGCAGCTTGCGCCAGAGCACCGGAGACAGGGTGAAGCCGACGAGATAGTCCAGCGCGCGGCGCGCCAGATAGGCGTCGACCAAGGCCTGATCGATCTGGCGCGGGTTGGCGAGGGCCTTCTGCACCGCATCCTTGGTCACGGCGTTGAAGGTGACGCGCTCGACCGGAATGCCCTTGATGGCGCGCTTCTGGTTCAGCGCTTCCAGCACGTGCCAGGAAATCGCCTCGCCCTCGCGATCCGGGTCGGTTGCGAGAATGATCTTCTCGGCACCCTTGGCCGCCTTGGCGATCTCCGCGACCTGCTTGGCGCCGCGCCCCTCGATTTCCCAGAGCATCTTGAAGTCGTCTTCGGGATCAACCGAGCCGTCCTTCGCGGGCAAGTCGCGAATATGCCCGAACGAGGCGATGACCTCGTAATCGGAGCCCAGGTACTTGTTGATCGTCTTGGCCTTGGCCGGCGACTCGACGACGAGGAGCTTCATGGCAGCTAAAGTCTCATGACAAAGGGGCAGGGCCAGCACGCATCGTGCCGGTCCGGCCTGGCTTGGCGCTGGGCGCCCGGGGTCAGGTTCGGAATTGCGCGCGAAAGTGGTTCAGCACGACAGCGCTGTCAAATAGGGATTGCTGCGCGAATGCAACAGTGGCGCGGCGATCAACTGTCGCTTTCCGGCCGTTCCCCGCGCGGTCGCTCCGGCCCGCCCTTGGACGAAGCGCTGGACAATGGCCATCTCGCCGCTTGCGCCGTCTTGAGTCTGTGCCTAAACAACCACCTTCAAATGACATCGCCAGCCCCGACCTATCCGCACCGCCACCTCCTCGGCATCGAGGGCCTGTCGCATCTGGATATCGAGGCTCTCCTCGATCGCGCCGAGGACTATGTCGCGCTTTCGCGACAGGTCGAGAAGAAGACGGCGACCCTGCGCGGCCGCACCCAGATCAATCTCTTCTTCGAGCCATCGACGCGCACGCAGGCCTCCTTCGAGCTTGCCGGCAAGCGCCTCGGCGCCGACGTGATGAACATGTCGGTAGCATCCTCTTCGGTGAAGAAGGGCGAGACGCTGATCGACACGGCCGCCACCCTGAACGCGATGCGCCCCGATATTCTGGTGGTGCGCCATCACGCCGCCGGTGCGGTCAACCTGCTCGCCCGCAAGGTCGACTGCTCTGTCGTCAATGCCGGCGACGGTGCGCATGAACACCCGACCCAGGCCCTGCTCGATGCGCTGACGATCCGCCGCAACAAGGGCCGGATCGCCGGGCTGACCGTCGCGATCTGCGGCGACATCGTGCATTCGCGGGTCGCCCGCTCCAACATCATCCTGCTCAATGCGCTTGGCGCAAAGGTCCGCCTGATCGCCCCCTCGACCCTGCTTCCGGTTGGCATCGAGCGTATGGGCGTCTCCGTCTTCACCGACATGAAGAAGGGACTGGAAGGGGCTGATATCGTGATGATGCTGCGTCTCCAGCTCGAGCGCATGCACGGCGCCTTCGTGCCGTCGCCGAAGGAGTATTTCCGCTATTTCGGCCTTGACCGCGACAAGCTCGCGCTGGCCAGCCCGGACGCGCTCGTAATGCATCCCGGCCCGATGAATCGCGGCGTCGAGATTTCCTCGGAAGTCGCTGACGGCGCTCAGTCCTTGATTCGCGAGCAGGTCGAGATGGGGGTCGCCGTCCGCATGGCGGTTCTGGATGCGCTGGCCCAGCATCTGCCCAATGGCTGAGCGCGGCCGAGCCATTCCCCGGCCGGTTGGAACACAACACTGAAGGCGAGACCGAGCGAGATCATGTCCGAAATGCGCGAGCTTGCGATCGTCAACGCCCAACTGGTCGATCCTGCATCGGGCCGGCAGGGGCCGGGTGCGCTTCTGCTGCGCGATGGTGCGATTGCGGAGATCGCCTGGGGCGCCGCTCCGGCGACGGGCGAGGGCGTGCAGCGGGTCGATGCGGGCGGCCTAATCCTCGCGCCAGGGCTGGTCGATCTGCGCGCCTTTCTCGGTGAACCGGGAGCGGAGTTCCGCGAAACGCTCGGCACGGGCTCGCAGGCCGCCGCGGCCGGCGGGGTCACCACGGTCGTCTGCAGGCCGGATACCGATCCGCCGATCGACGATCCCGCCATTATCGATTTCATCAAGCGCCGTGCCCGCGACAAGGCGGTCGTCAACGTGCTGCCGGCTGCTGCCCTGACCAAGGGGATCGAGGGCCGGGAGATCACCGAGTTCGGCCTGCTGCTCGAAGCAGGCGCAGTCGCCTTCACCGATGGCTCCCGGGCCGTGCGCAATCCGCAGGTCATGCGCCGCGCCATGATCTACGGCCGCGATTTCGATGCGCTGCTGATGAACCATCTCGAGGATCCGGACCTGCGCGGCGCCGGCGTGATGAACGAGGGTGAGTTCGCCAGCCGCAAGGGCCTGCCGGGCATTCCGATCGAAGCCGAGACCGTCATGCTGGAGCGGGATATCCGCCTGGCGCGGGCGACCGGCGCGCGCTACCACGCCGCGATGATCTCCTGCGCCGAATCCGTCGAACTCGTGCGCCGGGCCAAGGCCGATGGCGTGCGGATCACCTGCGGCGTCTCGATCAACAATCTGACGCTGAACGAGAACGACGTCGGCGACTACCGCACCTTCTGCAAGGTCTCGCCGCCACTGCGCCATGAGGACGAGCGGCTCGCCATGGTGGCCGCGCTGGCCGAGGGCGTGATCGATGTCGTCGTCTCCGACCATGACCCGCAGGATGTCGAGACCAAGCGCCAGCCCTTCGCCGAGGCCGCCAATGGCGCGCTCGGCATCGAGACGATGCTGTCGGCAGCGCTGCGCATGGTCCATGCAGGGCAGACCGATCTGCCGACACTGCTGGCGGCGCTTTCGACGCGCCCGGCCGCTCTGCTTGGATTGTCGTGCGGGCGCCTCTCGGTCGGAGCTCCGGCCGATCTGATCCTGCTCGATCCCGACGCGCCCTATGTCGTCGACAAGCGCAAGCTGAAATCGCGGGCCAAGAATTCGCCCTTCGACGAGGCGCGGCTCGATGGGTTGGTACGCACAACCTTCGTTGCCGGACGAGTGGTCTACGAGGCGGACGCAGTCTAAGCTCTTGCGGCGATGGCCTGGGGAAGCGGGGGCGGAATGCCTGAGATGATGAGTTTGGGCCTGCCCGGGTCTTCGGCACTGGCTGCCGTGGCCATCGGTTATCTGCTGGGCTCGATCCCTTTCGGTGTCGTTTTGACGCGCCTCAGCGGCGGACCTGATCTTCGCAGCATCGGCTCGGGCAATATCGGCGCCACCAATGTCCTGCGCACCGGCAACAAGAAGCTGGCGGCGCTGACCCTGGTGGGCGACATGCTCAAGGGCACGGCGGCCGTGCTCGTCGGGCTCTATCTGATCGGCGGCCGGGATGCTGCGCTCCTCGCCGGGCTCGGTGCCTTCCTCGGGCATCTCTTCCCGGTCTGGCTGCGCTTCAAGGGCGGCAAGGGCGTCGCCACCTATCTCGGCATTCTGATCGGGTTGAAATGGCCGATCGCGGTGACCTTCGCGGCAATCTGGCTTAGCGTCGCCTATCTCAGCCGCTATTCATCGCTTGCTGCGCTGCTCGCCAGCCTGCTGACGCCGCTGCTGCTCTGGTTCTGGGCGAACGAGCCGCGCATGGCCGTGCTGATGGCCGTTCTGACTGTGCTGCTCTGGTTCATGCATCGCGAGAACATTGCCAGGCTGCTGGACCGCAGCGAGGGCAAGATCGGCCAGAAGGGCTGATCAGGGATGGCTGGCATCGCACTCACCGATCGCCAGCGTCTCGACTGGCTCCGGCTCATCCGCAGCGAAAGCATCGGCCCACGCACCTTCCGCGCTCTGATGAATCGGTTTGGCGGTGCCGCGGCTGCGCTCGATGCGCTGCCAGAACTGGCACGGACCTCGGGCCGCAGCATCCGGATTTGCTCCGTTGCCGAGGCCGAACGCGAGATCGAAGCGCTGCGCCGGTGTGGCGGCCGACTGATCGCCCTCGGAGAGCCCGACTATCCGCGGCCGCTGCAGGCGATCGATTCCGCGCCGCCGCTCTTGCTCGTGCTTGGTCGCGGCGAGGTCCTGCTGCGCCCCTGCGTCGCGTTGGTCGGCTCGCGTAACGCCTCGGCGGCCGGCCTCAAATTCACCGCCAGGCTGGCGCAGGATCTCGGCGAGGCCGGTTTCGTCGTGGTGTCGGGGTTGGCGCGCGGCATCGATACCGCTGCCCATGGCGCGAGCCTGGGCACCGGCACGGTCGCCGTACTGGCAGGTGGGCTCGACGAAATCTATCCGCCCCAGAACGCTCAATTGTTCGAGCGACTGATCATGTCGGGAGCGGCGATCAGCGAAATGCCGATGGGGTGGGCCCCGCGCGGACGCGACTTTCCGCAGCGCAACCGCCTAGTTTCCGGGCTTGCGCTCGGCACTGTCGTCGTCGAGGCGGCACGCAAGTCTGGGTCGTTGATCACCGCCCGCTTCGCCAATGAACAGGGGCGCCAGGTCTTTGCCGTACCGGGCTCGCCGCTCGATCCGCGCGCCGAGGGCGGCAATCACCTGATCCGTGAAGGCGCGACGCTATGCGCAGAGGCCGCGCATGTCATCGAGGCGCTCGCACCGTTGCTGGGCCATGGCGGCGCCCTGCCGACAGGCCTCGCACAACCACGCGCGGGCTATGATCCGGAATCAGAATACCTCTGGGACGAACTCGATCTGCCGGAAATCTCCCCGGCGCCGAGGACGGTTCTGCCCCCTGCCATCGCCGGCTCCGATCTCGAACCACCGTCGGAAGCGGTAGGCGAAGCGGAAGGAGAAGGGGGAGGCGATGAGATCCGCGCGCGCGTCCTGGCCCTGCTTGGAGCAGCTCCCGTTTCCCTGGACGACCTGATCCGGGCCAGCGGCCGCTCCGCCCGCGATGTCGGCCGGCTGCTGATCGAGCTGGAACTCGACGGCACGATTCTGCGCCATCCCGGCGGCGCGCTTTCGCGCGTCATGCCCTGAGCGCGTCGGGACGGCCCGCCCGGCCATCAAACCTCGCGGAATCGGCCGTCAGTCGGAGGGCTTCCTTCCGTCGGAGAACGTCTTCAGTCGGATGGCTTGCCGAGCGTTCCGTGGCTCTCGATCTGGATCGTGGCCTCGATCCGGGCCATGTCGAGGAAGTAGACCAGCGTTTCGAGCTTGGCCGCCCGGGCCATCATGCGCAATTCCACACAAATGCTCTCGATGTACTCGGCAACTCCGAGTTGCTGGGTGGCGGAGCTCTCCAGGCTCACGGGAGTGGTCGAGAACGAAGCGGCCTCGAATGGCGTATGGGGAGGATTTCTGGTCTTGCGGCCTGGCCTCGGCCCTCGCGCAGTCATGGCAGCTTGCCCTTGAACGATGCGGCGCTGCGGTCGTGCAGCGACGCGATCTCAATGCGTAGAATGACCTAACGGAATAACGAATTCAATTTCTGCGTGCATCGGCAGGCGGGTCTGACGCGCGTCTGGAATCATCCCAGAAGCAGGACCGCCACCGGCAATGTCACGAGCGCCAGAAGGGTCTGCATCGTGGTGATCTCGGCCATCAACGGGGCGTCGCCACCCATGTCGCGCGCGAGGAAATAGGCCGCGGTAGCCGTCGGCACCGCAGCCGCGACCACCGTGATCGTCAGTGCGGTGCCGGTGACGCCGAACTGCCGCGCCAATATCCAGGCGACGAGCGGCATCACGACGAGCTTGAGCCCGATGGCAAGGCCATGGGCTAGTCGCGGTTGCTTCAAGCGATGGATCTCGAGCCCGGCGCCGACCACGAGCAGCCCGACACCCAGCGCCGCCCGGCCGAGGATATCGACATAGGTCGTGAGGGCCGCGGGCAGCATCCATTGCATCTGGTTGAGCAGAAGTCCGACGGCAGACGACCAGATGAAGGGATTCACTGCGATCGAGCGCGCCGTCTCTGCCGCGCTCATCGGGCGCCCGACGGCAAAGCGCGCCAAGACGAGGACGCAGAGCACGTTCAGCAGCGGGATCATCGAGGCCACCGCGATCGCCATCAACGTTGCCCCCTCACGGCCGTGCAGCCCGGCCGCCAGGGCCAGCGCGACGAAGGTGTTCCAGCGCACCGAGCCCTGCAGGACCGAGGTGAAGGCCGGGCCGTTGATTCCGACACGCGAAAGCAGGGGGCGAACGATCAGGAGGACGGTCGATACGCCGAGAATCGCGGTGACCAGGGTCAGCCCCATCGCCAGCACCGGCAACTGGCTCAGATCCGCGACGGCCAGGGTGTGAATGACGACTGCCGGGAACAGCACCTGATAGGTCAGCCGTTCGACCCCGGCCCAGTGGCTGGGGGAGACGAAACCGCGAGCCTTCAGGGCCCAGCCGGTCGCGAGCACCAGGAAGATCGCCACCAGGCTGTTGATGATCGGATTCATATCGGGACCTGGCTGCGACGGCCTTTGGCGCCGGCAGCGCGAATCCGAGGGCCGGAACAATCTGCCAAAGCTGACGTTGATGGAGGGGAAACTGTCATCGGAGGCGTTTCGTAACCCCTCTCACGACAGCCGGCCCCGAACAAGCGCGCGTCCCGCGCAGTCCGAGTTGCATCCGCCGCAATCCCGCCGTGATTGGTTCAGGCCGCATTCAAGCATGATGCCTGATCATGCGATCCAGGTTCAGGCGCGTGAATCGCAGGAGATATGACCCGTGTCTTCTCTCAGGAAATCCGCCATCGTGGCTTTGGCCACCGTCTCGGTCTCGGCCGCTGGATTCGTCCTGCCGGCGGCGGCCAGCGAGCCCCGCGCCGGCGTTGACGCAAGCCGCCTCGACAAGGCCGGCGCCGGATACAGCTACTATCGTGGACGGGGCTGGGGCTGTTGCAACCGTAACGTTGCCATCGCAGGCGCCGTTGGTGTTGGTCTTCTCGGCGCGGCTGCCATCGCAGCCAACCGGCCGGCCTATTCCGGGACCTACTACTACGATGATGGCTACGCCTACGGGGGATACGGCTACCAGCCGAGCTACTATCAGCCGAGTTACGGCTACCAGCCCGCCTATGTCTATGAGGAGCCCGTGGTTGTCTATCAGCGCCCGCGCTACCATGGCGGGTACTACGGCCCCGGTAACTATTATTCAGAGCGTGGCCCCTATGGTGGTTCCCGTAACGGAACCACCGATCCGGCGCGCGGCGGCAACTGATCGTCGGCCCGGGATTTGAGTTTTGAGGCGGACCGGCTTTGTGCGCGGTCATGGAGGACGAGAATGAGCGTTTACAGCAAGGCCCTGCTGGTCGGCCTTGGACTTGCGGCGTCGGCAGTGCTGTGGGCGGCTCCCGCCTCGGCGCAGTACTATGGCGGCAGTAACCGCGATCCTTATTACGAGCCCGGCCCGCGTTACGGGCGTGGCCCTGATCGCGGGTATGACCGCGGCTACGATCGCGGCCCACGCTATGACGACCGGCGCGGCCCACGCTACGACGACCGGCGCGGCTCCTATGATGGCGGCGGCTATGATCGCGGGCCGCGCAACAACAATCCGATGGCAGGCATGAGCCTCGAGGATCAGAAGCGCGCGATCAAGAACCACCGAGAGGCGCAAAAGAAGGCGATCAAGCGCGGCTACGTCATTCCGTAACCCGCCGCCCGGCAATGTCAGGATAGAGGCGCCGTCGCGGGAAACCGTGGCGGCGTTCGCATGTCAGGCCTCGTCGGTGTCCGGGGACTCCATGCGCATCAGGCGATCGAGCGCACCCTGCAGGATGTAGGCCGCAGCCATCTTGTCGACCACCTCGGCGCGCTTGGCTCTCGAGGCGTCCGCCGAGAGCAAGGTGCGCGTCACGGCCAGCGTCGACATGCGCTCATCCCAGAATGCGATCGGCAAGGCGGTGAGGGGGGCGAGGTTGCGGACGAAGGCCCGTGTCGACTGGACGCGCGGCCCTTCCGTGCCATCCATGTTGAGCGGCAGGCCGATGACCAGCCCTGCGACGTCGAATTTCGCGGCGATCTTCAGCAGGGCTGCTGCGTCGAGCCCGAATTTGACCCGCTTGATCGTCTCCAGCGGCGTTGCGATCTGGCGCTCCACATCGGACAGCGCGAGGCCGATCGTCTTGGTGCCGAGGTCGAGGCCGAGCAGCCGCGCGTGATCGGGCAGATTCAGGAAGGTTTCGAGAGGAACCAGATTGGCTGACATCAGGGCCGGGTAGCACGCGCCGCCCGTACTGGCGAGCGGCGCGTGGGGGATGGCGTCTAGTTCACGTTCTGCGGGGTCACGCCGGCGGCCTTGAGTGAGGTCGCCCATTTGCTGATCTCGCTGCCAAAGCGCTTGGCATGGGCGTCGCGGCTCCATTCAGCTTCCGGAAAGGCGCTGGTGCCGACCGATTTGAAGCGCTCCAGGACGACGGGGTCCTTGAGAGCGGCCTTCAGCGCGCCGTTCAGCTTGTCGAGCGCCGCTGCCGGAGTTGCCTTCGGCGCGTAGAGCCCGTGCCAGATCGTCATCTCCAGATCGGTGCCGGCCTCGCGCGCGGTCGGCGTGTTCGGCAGCACGCCGAGGCGCTCGGTCGAGGTCACCGCATAGGCACGGACCTTGTCGCCCTGGACCTGCGGCACCGCGGTGGTCGACTGGTCGCAGAGCACGTCGACCTGCCCGGCGACGAGATCGTTCATCGCAGGACCTGTGCCGCGATAGGCAACCTGTGTGAACTTCGCGCCGAGCGCCTGCGAGAGCAGGACCGCGCAGAGATGGGCGTTCGAGCCGATCCCGGCATGGGCGATGGTCAGCTTGTCGGCCTGCAGCTTGGCGAAGGGGAAGAACGCCTTGGCGTCCACTGGCGGCAATGCGAGCTTGCCGGCCACGACCATGGGCCCGGTATTCACCAGCCCGACGGGCGCGAAAGCGGTCTGCGTGTCGTATCCGAGATTGTTGTAGAGCGAAGGCGCGGCCGCGAGCGCGAGATGGTGGATCAGCAGAGTGTGGCCGTCGGCGTCGGATGCGGCGAGGCGCTTGGCGCCGGCCGTGCCGCCGGCACCGGCGATGTTCTCGACCACCACCTGCTGGCCGAGCGTGCGACCCATATGGTCGGCAAGCAACCGCGCGATCACGTCGCTCGGTCCGCCCGCCGCAAAGGGCACGATCAATGTCAGTGGCTTGGTTGGAAATCCCTGCGCCGCCGCGGGCGAGGCAAGTCCTAGCGCCAGCAACCCCGCGAGTGCGAGGCGTCTCGTCGTCTTGGCAATCATTCATTTCCTCCGGTCGTGACGAACCGCTCTCCGGCGGCTTGGTATGGAACGGGTATGCCGCCCGCGCCTCAGCGCAGGTCGGAAAGGTAATGAGCCTCCTCGGTCAGACAGAGGCTGAGGCGTCGTTCGACGGGCATGCCGTCAAGCGCCAGAGCCACGCGGTCGATCTGCAAGGCGGGCCGGCCGGCTTCGACACCGAGCGCAGCTGCATCCACCGGGGACAGGGCGACGGCCTTCAGCTTCTCCCGCGCATGCGCGATCGTCACGCCGTAGCGCGCCGCGAACAGGCTGTAGAGATTGTTGGGCACCGGTCCATGCTCCAGCCCCGGGAACAGATGTTGCGGCAGGGTCAGCGTCTCGACGATCAGCGGCGCCGCATCGAGCGAGCGCATCCGGCGGATGCGAATGACCGGCGCCTTGTCGTCGAGATCCAGCGCAGCTTGCTCGGCTGCGTCAGCCAGTCCGGTCGCGATGCTCAGCACGGCGCTGTCGGGAAAGCGCCGCTCGCCATGGTCGGGCACCAGCTTGAAGAACTGGAACAGGATGCGGCGCTCGTCGTGCTCGGCCACGAAGGTGCCGCGCCCCTGTCGGCGAACGACGAGATTTTCGGAAGCCAGTTCGTCCAGCGCCTTGCGCACCGTGCCCTGGCTGACGCCGATCTCGGCAGCGAGTTGCCCTTCGCTCGGCAGACCTTCGCCCGGCGCCCAGACGCCATCGACGAGCCGGCGAACGAGGATCGCCTTCACCTGGCGATAGAGCGGCCGAAAGCCCAGCGGCTCAGCCGTGTCGACCGCGCCGCGCCGCTCTGCATTTTCGAGCTTGTGCACACTCATATGTCTTATATAAGACTTCACCGAGCGCAGGTCGAGCCCGATTTTCGCACGGGCCAGAGCGAACCTTCGCAAGCTTGAAGGAGGCGTTACATGAGCAAGCCCCATCTCCTGGTGCATGAGCAGAAGGACACCGTCGGTGTCGTCGTCGTCGAGGGCCTGAAGGCCGGGACGGACATGCTCTGCGTCGTCACCCACGACAATTCGGATTTTCGCCTGGCCGCGAAGATGGACATCCCGATCGGCCACAAGGTCGCGCTCAAGGACATCAAGAAGGGCGACACGATCTGGAAATACGGCCAGGACATCGGCAAGGCCGTCGCCGATATCGGCAAGGGCGAGCATCTCCACGTGCACAACGCCAAGACCAAGCGCTGGTGATCGGCACGTTCGCCGCCTGACCTGTTCCGGGGCTCCCGCCAGGGTCGAGCCCGTCAAGAAAACGAAGGAAACGCCATGTCGATCGTCGCCAATTTCGATCTCGTGAAGGGCAAGCTCGGACGCATCAAGGGCCGCAAGATCGAAGCGCCCGAGTTCAAGGCGCCGATGGTGAAGCGCCCGACCGGCCGCAGTCTCGATTCGTTCCATGGCTGGCGCCGGGAGAATGGCCGCGTCGGCGTGCGCAACCACGTCCTGCTGCTGCCGCTCGACGACCTCTCCAATGCCGCCTGCGAGGCGGTCGCCAATAATATCAAGGGCACGCTCGCGATTCCGCATGCCTATGGCCGCCTGCAGTTCGGCGAGGATCTCGAGGTCCATTTCCGCACCCTGATCGGCACGGGATCCAACCCCAATGTAGCCGCCGTCATCGTCATCGGCATCGAGGATGGCTGGACCAAGCGGGTCGTTGACGGCATCGCCAAGACCGGCAAGCCGGTCGTCGGCTTCGGCATCGAGGGCCATGGCGACATCGCCACGATCGCCAAGGCGTCCTATGTCGCCAAGGAGTTCGTGCAGTGGGCGACCGAGCTGCAGCGCGAGAAATGCGGCATCGAGGAGCTCTGGGTCTCGACCAAATGCGGTGAATCCGACACCACGACCGGGCTCTCCTCCTGCCCGACCGTCGGCAACATGTACGACAAATGGATTCCGCGCGGCGTCTATGGCGTCTTCGGCGAGACCTCCGAGATCACCGGTGCGGAGCATCTCTGCAAGGCCCGCGCCGCGACACCGGAGGTCGGCGAGCGCTGGTACAAGATGTGGAAGGCCTACCAGGACGACGTGATCGAGGCCCACAAGACCGACGACCTCTCCGACAGCCAGCCGACCAAGGGCAACATCGCCGGCGGCCTGACCACGATCGAGGAAAAGGCGCTCGGCAATCTCGAGAAGATCGGCCGGGAGTGCAAGTTCATCGACATCCTCGAGCCGGCGGAAGCGCCGGCCAAGGGCCCCGGCCTCTACTACATGGACACCTCCTCGGCCGCGGCGGAATGCGTGACCCTGATGGCGGCCGGCGGCTATGTCGTGCACACATTCCCGACGGGGCAGGGCAACGTCATCGGCAATCCGATCGTCCCGGTCATCAAGATCACCGGCAATCCCAAGACGATGCGCACCATGCCGGAGCATATCGATGTCGACGTCTCCGGCATCCTGCGCCGCGACCTGACGATTTCGCAGGCCGGCGATGCGCTCATCCAGAATATCGTGCGCACCGCCAATGGGCGTATGACCGCGGCCGAAGCACTGGGGCATCGCGAGTTTTCGATGACCAAGCTCTATCGCTCGGCCTGACCGGACACTAAACCGGCGGGCGGGCGCTATGCCGCCCGCCCTCCACCTGCCGAAGACCGGCAGAGCAAGCCGGAGCAGAGTTCTTGTCCGTCGCCTCATCCTCTCCGCTGAGCGCCTGGCGCCCCCTTCTCGACGGGATCGTGCTCTCGACCGCTGTTGCCATTGCGTCGGTCCTGGCTGAGCCGGTCCTGAAGACCTGGCTCGGCGGCAAGATCGGCATCCCTGCAGTTGTCATCGCCCTGCTGATCGGCATGGCCTTGCATCCGCTGGCGAATACCGTTCGGTTCCAGGCTGGCATGGTCTTCTGCGTCAAGAAGATGCTGCGCTGGGCTATAGCGCTGCTCGGCCTGCGCATCGCGCTCGGCGACATCATCGCGCTCGGCCTGTCGACCGCTTTGCTGGTCGTGTTCTCGATGATCGTGACAGTCATCTCCGGCTTCTGGCTGGCCCGCCTGCTCGGGCGCGAACACGGTTTTGGCGCGCTTGCCGGGGTTGCGACCGCGGTTTGCGGCGCCTCTGCGGCGCTGGCGACGGCGAGCGTGCTTCCGGATTATCGCGGCAAGGCCGCCGATGTCGCCTTCACGGTCATCGCCATGAATGCGCTCGCGACGATCGCGATGCTGGCCTACCCGCTGATCTGCGTCTGGCTCGGCCTGAGCCCGACCCAAACCGGCGTCATGCTGGGGGCCTCGATTCACGACGTCGCGCAGGTCGTCGGCGCCGGCCAGTCTGTTTCCGACGATGCGGCCAATGCTGCCGTCATCGTCAAGCTGTTCCGCGTCTTCCTGCTGCTGCCCGCGGTGCTGCTCGTCGGCTGGTGGATGGCGCGCGAAGGCGGCCATCCCAGTGATGCCAAGGTGCCGGTCCCGGTTTTCGCCTTCGTCTTCCTGGCGCTTTGCCTGGTCAACAGCGCGTTTGCGACGCAGCCCACGCTGGCCGGATTCTATGAGCCGGTGCGCGCGGCCTTGCTGGAGGCCTCGCGCTGGGGGCTTCTGATCGCGATCGCCGCGCTCGGGCTCGGCACCTCGATCGGCTCGATGGTGCGGCTGGGCTGGCGGCATCTTGTCGTCGTCACCGGGACCAGCCTCGTCATTCTCGGGCTCGTCCTCGGCGGCCTGACAGCATTGGGTTGAGCAGCCACGCAAGGCGGGAGAGCCATGACCGATATCGTCATCACCGAATTCATGGATGAGGCGGCGGTCGCAAGCCTCAGCGCCCGCTACGCGGTTCATCACGACCCTGAACTCTTCGGCAAGCCGGACGAACTCGCCCGGCTGGTCGCCGACATCCCGGCCCTCATCGTCCGCAACCAGACGCAGGTGAGAGGGGCGTTGCTGGCAGGCGCGAAGAATTTGACGGTCATCGGCCGGCTTGGCGTCGGCCTCGACAATATCGACATGGAAGCCTGCGCCGGCCGCGGCATCAAGGTTTTCCCGGCGACCGGGGCGAACAGCCTCTCGGTCGTCGAATATGTCATCGGCACGGCGATGACCCTGTTGCGCGGCGCCTATTTCGCCAATGCAGCCATGCTGGCTGGCGAATTTCCAAAGACAAAGCTGATCGGCCGCGAGATCGCCGGCAAGCGCATGGGGCTCGTCGGCTTTGGCGCCATCGCGCGTGACGCTGCGGCGCATGCCCGCTTGCTCGGGATGAGCATCGCCGCCTACGACCCCTATGTTCCAGCCGGTGATCCGGTCTGGAGCAATGTCGAGCGGCTGGAGCTCGATGCCCTGCTTGCGACCTCGGATGTAATCAGCCTGCATCTGCCGCTGACCTCGGAGACCAAGGGGCTAATCGGAAGCGCGTCCTTCGCGCGCATGAAGCCGGACGCGATCCTGATCAACGCCTCGCGTGGCGGAGTCATGGACGAGGCCGCGCTGGTCGAGGCCCTGAAGAGCGGCAGGCTCGCCGGTGCGGCGCTCGACGTCTTCGAGGAGGAGCCGCTGCGCGGCGGCGCCAAGCTCTTCGCCGGCACGCCGAACCTGATCCTGACGCCGCATATCGCCGGCAATACCGTCGAATCGAACGGGCGCGTTTCCGGCCTCGTCGCGGAGCGCGTCATCGCCGCGCTGGAGGGGCGGACATGACCTGCCTTTCTCTGGAGGAGGCCGAAGCCAGAATTGCGGCGCTGTTCGCCGCTGCGGGGACTTCAGCGGCCAATGCCGCCTCCGTTGCCTGGGCCTTGGTGATGGCCGAGGCCGACGGCTTGAAGGGCCACGGCCTTTCGCGTGTGCCGACCTATCTGGCCATGCTGAAATCGGGAAAGATCGATGGCCAGGCCGTGCCGATCGCCCGGCGACCGAAGCCCGGCGTGCTCGCCATCGACGCCGCCCATGGCTTTGCCTATCCCGCGATCGATCTTGCGGTCAGCGAGCTGCCCGAACTCGCACGCGCCCAGGGCGTCGTCGCGGCACCGATCAGGCGCTCGAACCATTGCGGCGCTGCGGGACTGCATGTCGAGCGCCTGGCCGAGCAGGGGCTCGTCGCCTTGCTCTTCGCCAATACGCCGGGCGCGATGGCGCCCTGGGGCGGCTCGAAGCCGGTCTTCGGCACCAATCCCATTGCCTTTGCCGCACCGCTCGCCGGGCGCGAGCCGGTCGTCATCGACATGGCGCTGAGCAAGGTCGCGCGCGGGCCGATCGTCGCCGCCAGACAGAAGGGCGAGCCCATCCCCGAAGGCTGGGCGCTCGATGCGGATGGCAAGCCGACAACCGACCCGGCCGCCGCGATTGCCGGCACCATGGTGCCGCTCGGCGACGCCAAGGGCGCGACCTTGGCGATGATGGTGGAGATCCTCGCCGCGGCACTGGTCGGCACGCATTTCGCCTTCCAGGCGTCCTCCTTCATCGACGACAAGGGCGGTCCACCCGATACCGGCCAGCTCATCCTCGCGATCGATCCCGCCAGCATGGGCGGCAATTGGTTCGCCGAACGCATGAAGCTGCTGGCCCACGCGATAGAGGACCAGCCAGGCACGCGCCTGCCGGGGACGAGGCGCTTGAATCTGCGTGCGAAGGCCCGCGCTGAAGGGATTCTGATCCCTGAGGAAATCCTCTCCGCCTAAAGCATCGGCCCGCAGAGTGGATTGCGGTTTTCGGGAAAGCCGATGCAAAGACAAGAGTCTATATCAACGAACCGGCTCGCATCCGGTCCGATGATCCGACTTTCTGTGTCGGCATCGGCCTGAAGTCCGCAATCCACTCTGCGGGCCGATGCCGTGAAGCTAGATCTCAGACGAAGTCGAACCGATCGACATCGACCAGCCCCTTGTCGGTGATCTTCAGGTGCGGGATCACCGGCAAGGTCAGGAAGGCGACCTGCAGGAATGGCTCGGCCAGCACGACGCCGAGCGCTTTCGCTTCCGTTCGCAAGCCCTCCAGGCCGTGCCGCACGACCTCGAAAGGCCGGTCGCTCATCAAGCCGGCAACCGGCAGCGCCAGCTCCGCCTTGACCACGCCACCATCCGCGACGGCGAACCCGCCGCCGATCTCGATCAGCCGGTTGGCGGCAGCCGCCATCGAGGCTTCGTCGACGCCGACGACGCAGAGATTATGGCTGTCATGGCCGACGGAAGAGGCGATGGCGCCGTGTTTCATGCCAAAGCCGTGGACGAAGCCGGTCGCGATGCCGTTCGTCTTGCCATGCCGTTCAATCACCGTGACCTTGACCGCGTCCTGCGTGAGGTCGGGCAGGGCCTCTCCATCCCGGGCGGGCAGGGACATCGCCAGCCGCTCGGTGATGATGCGGCCCGGCACGACGCCGATGACGGGGGTGTCGCCGGACCGGGCCGCGACCTTGAAATCTCCCGGCTCCAGTCTGCGGCACCGGACACTGCCGAGGCCGACCGGCGGAATGGGCTTGCGATCCGCGAAGAGGGCACCCTCGACGAGCCGGCCTCCCGCAAAGACAGACTTCACCTGGCAGGTCGCGAGATCATCCACGAGCACGATGTCGGCGCGCTTGCCGGGGCCGATGAAGCCGCGATCGAACAGGCCGAAATTCCGTGCAGCCGAGAGCGTCGCGACGCGATAGGTCGCAAGCACATCCGCCCCGGCGGCGATCGCAGTGCGGATCATGTGGTCGAGATGGCCTTCCTCGGCGATGTCGAGCGGGTTGCGATCATCTGTGCAGAACGCGAGGAAGGGGGAGGCGTCGCGGGTGATCAGCGGGATCAGGGCATGCAGGTCCTTTGACACCGAGCCCTCGCGGATCAGGATCGCCATGCCCTTGGCGAGTTTTTCGCGCGCCTCCTCGGCCGTGGTCGTTTCATGATCGGTGCGGATGCCGGCCGAGAGGTAGCCGTTCAGGTCCATTCCACGGACCAGCGGGGCGTGGCCATCGATATGCCGGTGAGAGAAGGCTTCGAGCTTGGCGAGGCAGCCGGGATCGCGGTGAAGCACGCCCGGGAAGTTCATGAACTCGGCGAGCCCGATCACCTTGGGATGGTCCATCAGCGGCGTCAGGTCGCCCGCCTCCAGTCGGGCCCCTGCTGTTTCCAGATGCGTCGCCGGCACACAGCTCGAGAGCTGCACGCGCAAATCCATGCGCATCGCCTCGGCGCAGCGCAGGAAATAGCTGATACCCTCGACGCCAAGGACATTGGCGATCTCGTGCGGGTCGCAGATCGCGGTCGTGACCCCGTGCGGCAGCACGCAGCGCTCGAACTCGAACGGCGTCACCAGCGACGATTCGACATGAAGATGCGTGTCGATGAAGCCGGGCACCGCGATCAGCCCCCGGGCATCAAAGCTCGCGATGCCCTCATAACGGCCATAGGTGCCGACGATCGTTCCACCGCAGAGCGCGATATCGGTCTCGACCAGGGCGCCGGTGACGAGATCGAACAGCCTGGCGCCGCGAATGACGAGATCGGCCGGCTCGTCGCCACGGCCCTGGGCAATGCGGCGGGAAAGGGTTGCGGCGTCGGTCATGGCGAGGGTTCCATTTGGTCCAGGCGTGGCAGCGTGCACGTCGCCCGATGCAAAGTCGACTTGGACGGCGCGCGTTGCCGGCCTAGATAGGCTGTCTTGCCCGTCAGCCTAAGGGGTTCCGCCATGAAGCTCACCTGGTTCGGCCATTCGGCCTTCCGCCTCGATCTCCCCGGCGCTTCGCTGTTGATCGATCCGTTCTTCACCGGCAATCCGGCCTTCGAGGGTAATGCCGCCGAGGCATCGAAGGGCGTCAGCCATATCGTGATCACCCATGGCCATGGCGACCATATCGGCGACACGCTTGCCATCGCCGAGGCCAATCACGCGACCGTCGTCACCAATTTCGACCTGTGCATGTACCTTGCCTCGAAGAGCCTGAAGAAGTTCGAGCCGATGAATACCGGCGGCACGGTCGATCTCGGCTCCTTCCAGACCACCCTGGTCAGGGCAGATCACTCGGCCGGCCTGGTCGAGGCCGGTGTCGCTTTCCCGCTCGGCAGCGCCAATGGCGTGGTCATCAAGGCCCCGGGCGAGAAGACGCTCTGGCATATGGGCGACACCGACATCTTCCCGGGCATGGCGCTGATCAGCGAACTGAATGCCGTCGACATCTGCATCTGTCCGATCGGCGACCGCTTCACCATGGGCGCGAAGACCGCGGCGCTGGCCATGACCCGCTTCGTCAAGCCGAAGGTCGCGATCCCCTGCCATTACGGCTCCTTCCCGATCATCGCCCAGAATGCCGACGAGTTCGTCGCGGCGTTGAAGGGCAGCGATGTTCGGGCCCTCGTGCCCGGGAAGGGCGAGGCGGTCGAGATCTGACGCAAGGCCGCGTCATCCGGGATCGGCAACGAAGCGCGCTATTCCCGTCTCCATCCAGCTTCGGTCCATGACGATGGATCCCGGCGTTCTGGCCGGGATTCCGACGACCCGTCAGTATTGACTTATCCTTTTGCCGCCGACGCGCTATAGCGCGGGCAAATCAGTTTCGGCTTGTTCAGCCACAGTTTCAGGAGCCTGCCATGTCGGTCGATCTCGCCACCGTGAAGCGCGTCGCGCATCTGGCGCGCATTGCCGTGCCCGAGGCCGATCTGCCCAAGCTGCAAGGCGAGCTCAACGCCATTCTCGGCTTCGTCGAGCAGTTGGACGAGGTCGATGTCAGCGGCGTCGAGCCGATGACATCGGTCACGCCGATGGCGATGACGCAACGCCAGGATGTCGTCACGGATGGCGAGATCGCCGATCGGATCGTCGCCAATGCGCCGGTCTCCGAGGACAATTTCTTCATGGTGCCGAAGGTGGTCGAATAGGCGCTGATCCGCCCGTTCTATCTCCCCGGAAGCGCCAGGCGCGCGCTCCGCGGGCTCCTCCCAGTTCAATTTGCCGGAAACCACTGACGTGACCGACCTGACCCGCCTGACGCTGACCGAGGCCCGCGACGGCCTCAAGGCAAAGACCTTTTCCGCGACTGACCTCGCCAAGGCGCATATCGCCGCCATCGAGAAGGCCCGCGCGCTCAACGCCTTCGTGCTGGAGACGCCGGACCACGCGCTGAAGCAGGCCGCGGCCTCCGATGCCAGGCTGGCGAAGGGCGAGGGCGGCCCGCTCGAAGGCCTGCCGCTCGGCATCAAGGACCTCTTCGCCACCGAGGGCGTGCGCACCACCGCCTGCTCGAAGATCCTTGGCGAGTTCGTGCCAGCCTATGAATCGACCGTGACGAGCCAGCTCTGGCGCGACGGCGCGGTGATGCTCGGCAAGCTCAACAATGACGAGTTCGCCATGGGCTCGTCGAACGAGACCAGCGCCTTCGGCAATGTCGTCAATCCCTGGCGCCGCAGCGGCTCGAATGTCGGAGCAGGTGGCTCCGGCGCAATCGAGGGCAACCATCTGGTTCCGGGCGGCTCGTCGGGCGGCTCGGCCGCCGCCGTCGCCGCCGACCTCTGCCTGGCCGCCACCGCGACGGATACCGGCGGCTCGATCCGCCAGCCGGCGGCCTTCACCGGGACAGTCGGCATCAAGCCGACCTATGGCCGCTGCTCACGCTGGGGCACGGTCGCTTTCGCTTCCTCGCTCGACCAGGCCGGTCCGATCGGCAAGACGGTGCGCGACAGCGCCGTGATGCTGCGCTCGATGGCCGGGTACGATGCCAAGGACACGACCTCCGCGAACCTCGCCGTGCCGGACTACGAGGCCGCGGTCGGCCGCTCGGTGAAGGGCATGAAGATCGGCATTCCCAAGGAATACCGGCTCGACGGCATGTCGCCCGAGATCGAGGCTCTCTGGCAGCAGGGCATCGCCTGGCTGAAGGCAGCCGGTGCCGAGATCGTCAACATCTCGCTGCCCCACACGAAATACGCTCTGCCCGCCTATTACATCGTCGCGCCGGCGGAAGCCTCCTCCAACCTCGCCCGCTATGACGGCGTGCGCTACGGCCTGCGCGTGCCGGGCCGCGACATCGTCGAGATGTACGAGAAGACCCGCGCCGAAGGCTTTGGCGCCGAGGTCAAGCGCCGCATCATGATCGGCACCTATGTGCTCTCGGCCGGCTATTACGACGCCTATTATCTCAAGGCCCAGAAGGTCCGCACGCTGATCAAGCGCGATTTCGAGTTGGCCTATGCCGACGGAATCGACGCCGTGCTGACGCCGGCGACGCCCTCGGCGGCCTTCGGCATCGGCGAGAAGGGCTCGTCTGATCCGGTCGAGATGTATCTCAACGACGTCTTCACGGTCACGGTGAACATGGCCGGCCTGCCGGGCATCGCGGTGCCCGCCGGACAGGATGCGCAGGGCCTGCCGCTTGGCCTGCAGCTGATCGGCCGCCCCTTCGACGAGGAGACGCTGTTCTCGCTCGGCCAGGTCATCGAGGACGCGGCTGGCCGCTTCACGGTTGGCGAGAAGTGGTGGGCGTAAGCGCCTGAGCGCGGCGCCAATCCCGGGAGCCTCCAGGCAGGAGCCCGGGATTCGTCACCTGGATCTTCGAAGTTTCCGGATCGTTTCCGGCTCTGCATCACCTTGCGGTTTGTCCGGCATGGCGCGGACAGATTTCCGCTGGACCATGCTTTGGGTCTAGGCTGGCGGCATGATCTTCAGCCGCGCCATCGCCTGGGCCTGTCTCACTTTCCTGCAAGGGGCGCTGGCCTTCGTCGCCGCGCTCCTGCTTCTCCTGATCATCGTGCAGCAGGTGAGGGGCGATGCCGGTGCGCAGCCCCTCGCGAACCTGATCGCGGCTGCGGTGGCGGCTGGCGTCGCCTTCGCGTGCCGGCTCCTGGCTCGAAAGTTCGCCTAAAAGAGAAACCCCGCCTTGCCGGATCGGCAAGGCGGGGTTTCGTTGTTCAGCAGGCTTCAGTGGGCTGCCGGATGGGCATCCTTGCCGGCGGTCGGCTCGCCCTTCTTCTTCCGGCTCAGCACAGAAGCGAGCCAGCGCACCACCACATAGAAGACCGGGGTGAACAGCAGGCCGAACAGCGTCACGCCGATCATGCCGGAGAACACCGCGACGCCGAGAACCTGGCGCATTTCGGCACCGGCACCGACGGAGATCGTCAGGGGCAGCACGCCAAGGATGAAGGCGAGCGACGTCATCAGGATCGGTCGCAACCGGGTCCTGGCCGCTGCGATCGCAGCCTCGCGCCGGCTCATACCCTCGTCCTCGGCCTGCTTGGCGAATTCGACGATCAGGATCGCGTTCTTCGCAGCAAGGCCGACGAGCACGACGAGACCGATATCGACGAGCACGTTGCGATCGAAGTCCTTGTAACCGACGCCGACCATCGCCGCGAGAATACACATCGGCACGATCAGGATGACGGCGAGCGGCAAGGTCCAGCTCTCGTACAGTGCCGCCAGCAGCAGGAAGACGAAGACGACGGCGAGGCCGAAGGCGATGATCGCAGTGTTGCCGGCAAGCTTCTCCTGCAATGCGATCTCGGTCCATTCGAAACCGAACCCGGCCGGCAGAACCTGCTGCGCGATCTTCTCCACCTCCGCGATGCCCTGGCCGGTCGAATAACCGCGCGCCATCGAAAGCTGGACCTCGGCCGCCGGATAGAGGTTGTAGCGCGGCACGCGATAGGCGCCGGTCGTGTCGGAGAAGGTCGCGACCGAGCCGATCGGCACCATCTCGCCGTCGACATTGCGCGTCTTCAACGCCGCGACGTCGCGGATGTCGAGCCGGTAGGGATTGTCGGCCTGCGCCGTCACCCGGAAGGTGCGGCCCAGGATATTGAAATCGTTGACATAGGCCGACCCCATATAGACCGACAGGGTCTCGAACACCCGGGTCACGGGCACACCGAGCATTTCAGCCTTGGTCCGGTCGATATCGGCGTAGATCTGTGGCGTCCTGGTCGAGAACAGCGTGAACGGCTGCTGGATTCCCGGAGCCTGGCCCGCGGTTCCAGCCACTGCCCAGGTCGCGCCCTCAAGCGCCGGCAGGCCGCGCCCGCCGCGATCCTGGACATAGCCCTTGAGACCACCGCCGTTGCCGATTCCGGGAACGGCAGGAGGCTCGATCACCAGGGCGAAGGCCTCGCCGATCTGGCCCAGCTGGCTGCGCAGATCGTTGAGGATGCCCTGGGTCGTGAGGCCCGCCTTGGCCCTTTCCCTGAAGTCGGTGAGGGTGACGAAGGCGACGCCGGCATTGGGCGCCAGGGTGAAGGTTGCGCCATCAAGGCCGGCGAAGGCGACGATATGGGCGACGCCAGGCCGCGACAGCAGCATGTCGGTCGCCTTGCGGATGACCTCGTCGGTCCGCGGCAGCGACGAGCCCGGAGGCAGCTGCACGACGGCGATGAAGTAGCCGCGGTCGAGCTGCGGGACGAGGCCCGTCGGAATCGCCGCCAGGCGCTGGCCGGCGACCGCGATCAGGGCGGCATAGACCAGCAGCATCAGGACGCCGACGCGGATCAGGCGCGAGGTCGCCGCGCCGTATGCGCGCGAGAGCCAGTCGAAGGCCATGTTGAAATATTTGAAGAACCAACGCAGCGGCGCACCGATTGCCGCGAAGAAACCCTTCGGCTCCTCATGGCTGTGCGGCTTCAGCAGGATAGCCGACAGCGCCGGTGACAAGGTCAGCGAAACGAAGCACGAGATCGCCGTTGAGGCTGCGATCGTGACTGCGAACTGCTGGTAGAACGTGCCCTGCAGACCAGTGATGAAGGCGGTCGGGATGAACACGGCGCACAGCACGAGCGCAATCGCGAGCAGGGCGCCGCCGACCTCGTCCATGGTCTTGTGCGCTGCGTCCTTGGCGCTCATGCCTTGCGCCAGATAGCGCTCGACATTCTCGACCACGACGATCGCGTCGTCGACGACGATACCGATGGCCAGCACCAGCGCCAGCAGCGAGATCGTGTTGAAGGAGATACCGACCGCGCTCATCACCAGGAAGGTGCCGACCAGCGAAACCGGGATCGCGATGATCGGGATGATCGCCGCACGCCAGGTCTGCAGGAACAGGATCACGACGAAGACGACGAGCACGATCGCCTCGAGCAGCGTCGTCACCACGGCGGAGACGGATTCAGCGATGAACTCCGTCGGGTTGTAGACGATCTTGTACTCGACCCCGGCCGGGAAGTTCTTCGACAACCCGTCCATTGTCTTGATGAGCGCTTCGGATGCCGACAACGCATTCGAGCCCGGACGCTGGAACACGCCGATCGCGACGGCTTCCTTGTTGTCGAGATAGGAGTTCGACAGATAGTCCTGCGCGCCGAGCTCGACGCGGGCCACGTCGCGGACGCGGATCGTGCCGCCATCCGCGTCCGAGCGGACGACGATGTTGTAGAACTCGTCGATGCTGGTGAGGCGTCCCTGCGTATTGACCGAAAGCTGGAAGGCGCCATCCGACTTCGCCGGCGGCTGGTTGATTGCTCCGGCGGCGACCTGGATGTTGGCGGCGCGGATCGCGGCGATGACATCCCCGGCCGTCAGATTGCGCGCCGCGACCTTGGCGGGATCGAGCCAGACACGCATCGAGTAGTCGCGCGCGCCGAAGACCTGCACGTCGCCGACGCCTTCGACGCGGGTCAGCACGTCCTTCACGTTCAGCGTCGTGTAATTCGAGACGTATTGCTGGTCGCGCGAGCCGTCGGGCGACAGCATGTGGATGACCATCAGGAAGTCGGGCGAGGCCTTGCGGACCTGCAGGCCGAGCGTACGGACGTCCTGCGGCAGGCGCGGTTCGGCCGCCGAGACCCGGTTCTGCACCAGCACCTGCGCCTGGTCGACATCCGTGCCGGCCTTGAAGACGACGCTGATCGTAACACGCCCGTCACCGGTCGATTGCGACGAGATATAGAGCATATCGTCGACGCCGTTGACCTCCTGCTCGATCGGCGCTGCGACGGTCGAGGCGACGACCTCGGCCGATGCGCCCGGATAGGTCGCGGTGATCGTGACGGTCGGCGGCGCGATCTCGGGATATTCCGCGATCGGCAGGCTGCGCTGCGCGATGGCGCCGGCGATCGTCAGCAGGATCGAGAGAACGGTCGCGAAGATCGGCCGGTCGATGAAGAAATGCGCAAAGCGGAACATGCTGGGGTCCTGGCCGGGAGGGCAGGGCGGGCGGCCGATGCCGTCCGCTTCCGGTGATGGCGGCGTAAGCCGTCAGTTGGTTGCGGCGACCTTGATCTCGCCGGCCTGCGGTGTGACGGTCGCGCCCGGCCGCACCATCGGGCTGGCGAGCCCGTTGATGATGACCTTGTCGTCCTTCTCCAGGCCCTTGGTGATCACGCGCAACCCGTCCGCGATCTGACCGAGCACCACCGGCTTGGGCACGACCTTGTTGTCGGCGCCGACCGTCAGCACGATCTTGCTGGCCTGGTCCGAGACGATGACGGCGTCGGGAACGAGCAATGCGTCGACCTGGCCAGCATAGATGCGCACGCGCCCAAAGGTGCCGGGCGTCAGGAACTGATCCTTGTTCTCGAATACGGCGCGGCTGCGAATCGTACCTGAGCGGGCATTGAAGGCGTTGTCGACGAAGTCGATCTTGCCCTGGCGCTTCCAGCTCGTCTCGTCGGCGAGCCTGACCTGTGCGGTCGGAGCGCTTTCACGGTTCGTCAGCCCGCGCTGTTCGCCGGCGAGCCTGGAATAGCGGAGGTAGTCGGCTTCCGACGTATCGAACACGAAATTGATCGGATCGGTAGCGACGATCGTCGTCAGCAGCGTCGCACCCGACTGGCCGCCCGCGACGAGGTTGCCCGCATCGACGCGCTTGTTCGAGATCCGGCCGGACAGGGGGGCGCGAACCTGCGTCCATTCCAGATTGAGCTCGGCGGTCTTGAGATTGGCCTCGGCCGCCTGCTGGGACGCGACGGCACCGTTCAAGTTGGCGCGGCGCTGGTCAATGTCGCGAACCGTGATCGTCCGGTTCTGCGTCAGAGCCTCGGCGCGCTCGACCTCGTTCTGGGCGAGCTCGACCTGGGCCTTGGCGCGCGCGACTTCAGCGCGTGCCGCATCGACGGCAAGCTGATACGGGCGCTGGTCGATTGTGAAGAGCAGATCGCCCTTGTTCACCCGATCGCCGTCGCGGAAATGGATGCTGTCGAGGAACCCGGAGACGCGGGCCCTGATCTCGACCTGCTCGCGCGCTTCGAAGCGGCCTGTGTACTCGTCCCAGTTGGTCACGCGCTTGGCGAGCGGCGCTGCAGTCTGGACCGGCGGAGCCGGTGGGGCGCCCTGGGCGAGGGCCGTGGCGGCGGACGTCGCGAGCAGCACCGCGAAGGTGGCAAGAGTCCGACCCGTTGAGCGGCGGATTCGCATGGAAAAACTCCGGATAGCGGGGCCGGCGCAACCACTCTCGGTTTCCGGGCCGCGCGCAAGAAAGGTTGCGTGCTGACGATTGTCAAGTTCCGTCACTCGACAGCACCGTCGAATGACGACAGATTAGCAACATTCCGGCCAGGGGGTGACAGGATGGCAACAGACGCTTGCCGCCCGGGCGCCAAGGTTCTACCGAAGACGCGACCTGACCAGAGTTGGAAGACCGATATGAACGCGCATGCCCGCCCTGCCGACCCGAAGAAGCTGATCAAGGGTGCAACCGGCGATTGGGAAATCATCATCGGCATGGAAATCCATGCCCAGGTCACCTCCAACGCGAAACTTTTCTCAGGCGCCTCCACCGCCTTCGGGGGCGAGCCGAACGAGCATGTCAGCCTAGTCGACGCGGCCATGCCCGGCATGCTGCCGGTGATCAATGCCGAATGCGTGCGTCAGGCAGTTCGTACCGGCCTAGGGTTGAACGCGCGCATCAACAACCGGTCCGTGTTCGATCGCAAGAACTATTTTTATCCCGACCTGCCGCAGGGCTACCAGATCAGCCAGTACAAGAGCCCGATCGTCGGCGAAGGTGAGATCGTCGTCGATCTCTCGCCGACCGAGCAGATCAGCGTCGGCATCGAGCGCCTCCATCTGGAGCAGGATGCCGGCAAGTCGATCCATGATCAGCATCCGACGATGAGCTTCGTCGATCTCAACCGCTCCGGCGTCGCGCTGATGGAGATCGTCTCGCGCCCCGACCTGCGCTCGGCCGACGAGGCCAAGGCCTTTGTCACCAAGCTGCGCACCATCCTGCGCTATCTCGGCACCTGCGATGGTGACATGGAGAAGGGCAACCTGCGCGCTGACGTCAACGTCTCGGTGCGCCGCCCCGGCGAGCCCCTCGGCACGCGCTGCGAGATCAAGAACGTCAACTCGATCCGCTTCATCGGCCAGGCGGTCGATGTCGAGGCGCGCCGCCAGGTCGGCATCCTCGAGGATGGCGGCAAGATCGACCAGGAAACGCGGCTCTATGATCCCGGCAAGGGCGAGACCCGTTCGATGCGTTCCAAGGAGGAGGCGCATGATTATCGCTATTTCCCGGACCCGGACCTGCTGCCGCTCGAATTCGACGATGCCTTCGTCGAACATCTGAAGGCAGCGCTGCCGGAACTGCCCGACGCCAAGAAGGCGCGCTTCATCGCCGAATACGGCCTGACGCCCTATGATGCCTCCGTGCTCGTCGCCGAGCGCGAGCAGGCGGATTACTTCGAGGCTGTCGCCAAGGGCCGCGACGGCAAGGCCGCCGCCAACTGGGTGATCAACGAGTTGTTCGGCCGCCTGAACAAGGAAGGCAAGGATGTGACCGCCTCGCCGGTCTCTGCCGCCCAGCTCGGCGGCCTCGTCGATCTGCTTGGCGAGAGCGTCATTTCGGGCAAGATCGCCAAGGATCTGTTCGAGATACTCTGGTCCGAAGGGGGCGATCCGCGCGAGATCGTAGAGACGCGCGGCATGAAGCAGGTGACCGACACTGGAGCGATCGAGAAGGCGGTCGACGAGATCATCGCCGGCAATCCCGACAAGGTCGAGCAGGTCAAGCTGAAGCCGACCATGCTTGGCTGGTTCGTCGGCCAGGCCATGAAGGCGTCGGGCGGAAAGGCCAATCCGCAGGCGCTGAACGAGATCCTGAAGAAGAAGCTGGGTATCGAGTGACGCCAGACAGGCTCATCATCCGCGACGCGGTTGCGGCCGATCTCCCGGCCGTCCGCTCGCTGTTGGTCGAGACCTGGCATGCGACCTATGACGGCATTTATGGCTGGCAGCGTGTCGCCGAGATCACCAATGCCTGGCATTCGCTGGAGAATCTGAGCGCCCAGCTCGGTCGCGACGGCGAAGCCTTTCTCGTTGCTCTGGTCGATGACCAGATCGTTGCGACCTCGTCCGCCCGCCGCGAGCGCGACCGGGCGGCGCTGCTGACGCGGCTCTATGTCCTGCCGACCTATCAGGGCGTCGGGATCGGCCGCACCCTGCTGCACGTCACGCTCGCCCATTTCCCCCTGGCGCCGGTTGCGCGCCTGGAAGTCGAGCTGCAGAACGAGCCCGCGATCGCATTCTACGAGCGGATGGGCTTCTTCCTGCAGCGCTCGGCCCGCTTCGACGGCCGCGATGACACGCCCAACACCTTGCTGATGGCAAAGCGCCTGTTTGCCGAGTGACGGCAGCCGGCGGAGCCCGTCAGCGTGCCGCATGGGCCGGCATGCCGAGTTCCGTTTCAGAAAGGGCTTTGCTAACACCGCGCCAACCGCGGGGCTGTCCAGCGGTCCGGAGGCCTGGCCATGAGCAAGAGCAAGATCGATCCGTCCGAGATTTCCATTCGCCAGGCCCGGCGCGACGATGTCCAGCGTGTCGCCAGCCTGATCGTGCTTGGCTCCGCGACACAGGAAGTGACGGAACAGGACGCCGCAGCTGAAGCCGCGCACCCGGACTATGAGCGGGCCTTCGACGAGGTTCTGGCGAGTCCCGACACCACACTTTTCGTCGCCGAGCGCGCCGGAGAGGTCGTCGGCACCTTCCAGGTCACGCTCATTCCGGGTTTCGCCGCACGAGGGCGCAAGCGTGCGAAGTTCGAGAGTGTCCACGTTGCGCCGGAAACGCGGGGAATGGGGATCGGCGCAGTGATGATGACCCACGGGCTCGCCTTCGCAAAGGAGAAGGGAGCGGGGCTGGTCGAGCTGACCTCGCACAAGGCTCGCACCGACGCCCATCGCTTCTATCGCAATCTTGGCTTCGACCAGAGCCACGAAGGCTTCAAGAAGCCGGTCTGAAGGCCGCAGAGCCGTCCAGGCCGATCGCGGGCGGCTTACCATGCCCGGACATGACCAACCTGCTTGCCAAGCAGGTCGGCAACCCTACCGACGGCCTGCCGGGCGGCCTACATCAGATCCCGGCTCAATCGCGACAGGAAAGCTGTGATGCTCGCACGTTCGTCAAAGCCGATCGATCTCTACTACTGGCCGACGCCCAACGGCTGGAAAATCACCATCATGCTCGAGGAGTGCGGGCTCCCTTACAACCTCATCCCCGTGAATATCGGCAAGGGCGATCAGTTCAAGCCCGACTTCCTGGAGATCTCGCCGAATAATCGCATGCCGGCGATCGTCGATCATGATGGGCCCGGCGGAGAGCCGATCTCGGTCTTCGAGTCCGGTGCGATCCTGCAATATCTCGGCCGCAAGACCGGACAATACTACCCTGCCGATGAGCGTGGCCGCGTCGCGGTCGATGAATGGCTGTTCTGGCAGATGGGCGGCTTTGGGCCGATGCTCGGCCAGACCCATCATTTCCGCATCTACGCGCCCGAGAAGCTGCCTTACGCCATCGATCGCTACACCAACGAGGCCAACCGGCTCTATGGCGTGCTCAATCGCCGTCTCGAGGGCCGCGACTATATCTGCGGCGCTTACTCGATTGCCGACATGGCCTGCATCGGCTGGGCCAGAGGCTGGGAGAAGCAAGGGCAGGACATCAGGCAGTTCCCGAATGTCGGGCGCTGGCTGGAAACGATGCAGGCCCGCCCGGCCGTGCAGCGCGGCCTCGCGATCGGCGCTGAACTGCGCAATCCGGCCGGCATCAGCACGCCGGAAGAGAAGGCCGTTCTGTTCGGGCAGCGGGCCCGCTGAGCTGATCCATTGGCGATGGTCGACCTTGGGTTGACCGTCACCCTCCCGCCACGCTCGGCGCGCGCCGGGCTGGCGGCCCAGATGCCGGTTGCTGACGGCGCTGACCGGACAGCGCCCTAAGCTCGTCGCGTCAGTTCGCCCGAGTCCATTTCACCGAGCGGCAGATGATACCGCCGAGCACGCAGCCCGAGGTGGTCAGCGCATCTCCGGACAAGGACATCGTGCCGGAATAGGTCTTGCCATCCTCCGGATTGAAGGCGCTGCCGCTCCATTTGCCGGCGCCGGTCGGCTTCATGTCGTAGAAGATGCGCTGGCCGACCTTGGCGGGGCCGTTCGTGTCCTTCAGCCAGGCCAGTGTGCCGCACATCGCCTCGCCGCATTTGGCAAAGCGCACCCGCGAGGCCCCGCTATCGCGCAGCCAGGTGCCGCTGACATCCTGTGCCAGGGCGGAGCCGGTGCCGGCGAGTGCCAGCGTCGCGAATCCGAGCAGAGCGGCCCTGGCCGAGGTCTTGTGAAAGCGCATGCGATCCTCCCGTTTCGACCAGCTATGGCTGCATGGTTCAGATATGAACTATATCCGAGCCGGCTTTCGCTTCAAGCTGGAGACGCGTCGGGCTTGATGGACGGCTCCCGCCGGACCGACACGGAGCAGGACATGCAAACGAAGCCGGCCGGGCAGCCTTGTAGGGCGGGGAGGCGGCAGCTATAAGCCGCCGCATTCTCCAGATTGTCCCTAAGGAACCAACGATGGCTGTCCAGCGTACCTTTTCCATTCTCAAGCCCGACGCGACGCGGCGCAACCTGACCGGCGCGGTCAACGCGGTGATCGAGAAGGCTGGCCTGCGCATCGTCGCGCAGAAGCGCATTCAGATGACCAAGGGCCAGGCCGAGACCTTCTATGCCGTCCACAAGGAACGGCCCTTCTTCGGCGAGCTGGTCGAGTTCATGACGTCCGGCCCGGTCGTCGTTCAGGTCCTGGAAGGCGAGAACGCCATCGCCACCTATCGCGACGTGATGGGCGCCACCAACCCGGCGAATGCCGCCGAGGGCACGATCCGCAAGCTCTTCGCCGAGTCGGTTGGTGAGAACACCGCTCACGGTTCGGATGCGCCGGAGACCGCCGCCATCGAGATCGCGCAGTTCTTCGCCGGCAACGAGATCGTCGGCTGACGCGGCGCGACTGCTGATCGTCTTCGAACGGCGGAGCCAGTGGCTCCGCCGTTTTCGTTCGGGGAACTATTTGAAGCCGAGATCGAAGGCGTAGCTGGCGGAGACGCCGACAGTCAGCGAATCCCGTGAGCCGAACGGCTTGACGATCGGCGATCTGGTCGCATCGCCGACGAGGTGCTTGTATTCGAGATAGGCAGTCGTCTGCAGCTTCTCGGACCAGTTATAGGTCACCTGCGCGATCGCGCCGATCGAGTTGATCCCAGCATTGTAACGCTGCAGCAGGCCGCCTCTGCCCGCGTAATTGCCGCCGAAATAGGTCCGGACATAGTCGGCCCCGACGACGCTCATGCGCGGGCCGGCGCCGATCGTCCAGGCCCCGATCTTCTGGAAGGCGTCGATCTTGAATTCGGCGACAAGCGCGTCATGCGTGATCACGCCGCGGCGCAGGTCGACGCGGCCGCGCAGCCAGGAGGTCGGGTAGAATTCGACAAAACCGCCGAGCTCGGCGCCGAACTTGACGTCCGGCATGCCGATCAGCGCAGGGTTGGTGCTCGCCTTGCGCTCCCAGAGCAGGTTGCCGGAGAAGCCGACGCGCCAGGCCTTGCCGGAGAAGAATCCGATGCTGATCGCATCGTCTTCCGATGACCACCAGGTGCTCTTGGTGCCACGCGCCAGGTTCACGATCGCCCGCGGCCGGAAGACATAGTCGTTCGAACCGGAATAGTCCGGCGTGTAGCGCAGGCCGCCTCCCAGGGTCAGGTGCCAGTTCTGGACGGATTCGGGGGAGGTGAGGGTGGTGTAATCGCTGGACTGGGCTTGAGCTGAGCCGGCAGGCGACAGGCAGAGACTGGCCGCAAGGCCGGTCAGAAACGCAACGCAACGCATTATCGAACTCCGGCGCAACGGCGCCTTGGCAAGCGGAAGTTCCGACAATCTGAAGCGTTATCGTTAATCCCGGGTTGACGCCGCCGGCATTGACCGCAAAAGCCCGGCGCGTCACCAGTAGCGGGCTGAAGGATCATCCATGACCGAACTGCCCCGCATCACGCATCTGCCGTCAGTCTGCCCGCATGACTGCCCATCGGCCTGTTCGCTGGAAGTCGAGGTGATCGACGGGCGCAGCATCGGGCGGGTGCGCGGCAGCAAGCGCCAGAGCTACACCGACGGCGTGATCTGCGCGAAGGTGGCGCGGTATTCCGAGCGCATCCATCATCCGGACCGGCTGCTGCACCCCTTGCGCCGCACCGGACCGAAGGGCTCCGGGCAGTTCGAGCGTATCTCCTGGGATGAGGCGCTGGACGAAACCGCACGCCGCTTCCTCGCGATCGAGGCCGAGCACGGCGCCGACGCCGTCTGGCCCTATTACTATGCCGGCACGATGGGGCTGGTGATGCGTGACGGCATCAACCGGCTGCGCAACGTCAAGCGCTACTCCGGCCAGTATTCGACGATCTGCACCACGATGGCCTGGACCGGGTTCATCGCCGGCACGGGCCGGCTCGCCGGTCCCGATCCGCGCGAGATGGCGAAATCGGACTGCGTAGTGATCTGGGGCACGAACGCCGTGCACACCCAGGTCAATGTCATGCATCACGCGATCAAGGCGCGGAAGGAGCGCGGCGCCAAGATCGTCGCCATCGACATCTACCACAACCCGACGCTGGCCCAGGCCGATCTCGCGTTGGTGCTGCGCCCGGGTACCGATGGCGCGCTCGCCTGCGCCGTCATGCATGTCCTCTTCCGCGACGGCCATGCCGACCGCGACTATCTCGCGCGCTACACTGATGCGCCCGCCGAACTCGAGGAGCATCTCGCCAGCCGCACGCCGGAATGGGCGGCTGCGATCACCGGACTCGACGTCGCCGCGATCGAGGAATTCGCGACCCTGGTCGGCACCCGCAAACGCAGCTTCTTTCGCCTCGGCTATGGCTTCGCACGCCAGCGCAACGGTGCGGTGAACATGCATGCGGCGCTCTGCGTCCCGACGGTGACAGGCGCCTGGCAGTACGAAGGCGGCGGCGCCTTTCATTCGAACAGCGGCATCTACCAGTGGCGCAAGAGCCTGATCGAAGGGCTGGATGTCCGGGATCCCCGCATCCGCCAGCTCGACCAGTCGCAGATCGGCAGGGTTTTGACTGGCGACGCCGAGGCCTTGCGCCAGGGCGGGCCCGTGAAGGCGCTCTTCATCCAGAACACCAATCCCGTCTCGGTTGCGCCCGAGCAGGAACTGGTCAAGCAGGGCTTTGCCCGCGACGACCTGTTCACGGTCGTGCACGAGCAGTTCATGACCGAGACCGCAGCCATGGCCGACATCGTGCTGCCGGCGACGCAGTTCATGGAGCATGACGACCTCTACCAGGGCGGCGGGCATCAGCACATCATGTGGGGCGGCAAGCTCGTCGAGCCGCCTGGCGAGTGCCGCTCGAACCACGAGGTGATCTGTGCGCTTGCCGAGCGCCTGGGCGCCGAACATCGCGGGTTCGCGATGACGCCGCGCGAGATCGTCGACTGGACGCTGCGCGAGACCGGCCGCGGCACGCTGGACGAGCTGATCGCGGCTGATTTCCACGACATCCAGCCGGGGTTCGATCGCGCGCATTACGTCGACGGTTTCGGCTATCGCGACGGCAAGTTCCGCTTCAAGCCGGACTGGCCGAAGGTGCCCAACGCCAATGACGGCCCGGTCGGCCCCTACAGCCAGATGCCGGGTCTTCCCGATCATTGGGGCGTAATCGAGAACACGGACGAGACGCATCCCTTCCGCCTCGCGACCAGCCCCGCCCGCAGCTTCCTCAACTCGACCTTCACCGAGACACCAAGCTCGCAGAAGAAGGAGGGCGGACCGAGCTTGATGATGCATCCGCAGGACGCGGAAGGGCTCGGCATTTCCGATGGCGGCGAAGTCGTTATCGGCAACCGGCGCGGCAGCGTGCATCTGACGGCGAAGTTCTTCTCCGGCGTGGTGCGCGGCGTCGTCATTGCCGAATCGATCTGGCCGAATGCGGCGCACAAGCATGGGCGCGGCATCAACACCATCACCGGCGCCGATGCGGTCGCTCCCTTCGGCGGGGYCGCCTTCCACGACAACAAAGTGTGGATCAAGAAGGCGTGACTGATCGGCCACTTGACCTTTACGGAGGGCTGTGACCATTCCGCCGCGCGCGGGCGAGGCATGGATGATGCTTGCCCCGGCATGGGCATGTCTCGAAGGAACTGCGGAATCATGAAGATGCGGCGGATAGGTGCGGTCGTTCTGGCCGGTGGGTTCCTGATGATGGCTGCGGTTTCGGCCCAGGCCGCGAGCGGCACGAGCGCCTTGCCGCCGCCCGATCCGACCGCCAAGAACCTGACGCCCTACATGATCCAGCTTCGGGCCTTCGATGCCTGCCTGGTCACCCAGTCGCAGCTGATCGGCACGACGCGTGAAGCCGTCCACACGCCTTGCAGCTGCTATGCCAAGGGCACCGTCAACGCGATGACCAAGGACGAGATCCAGGCCTTCCGCGAAACCGGCTATTTCAACGACAGCGCCCGCGCCAAGGGCTACGATTTCATCGATCGCTGCAAGCTCAGGCGGCCGAGCTGATCAGCTTCCGGTCGGCGAAATAGCGCGCCCCGATCCGCGCCGCATAGGCGACGAGATTGGGGTGGCTTTCGATCAGGCCGCGTATCGGCGACTCGAAGAGCGTGCACAGCCCCGAGGCCAGGAAGGCGCCAAGCGTGGCGTCCGCGCCGCAAGGCTCGCTGCCCATCAGATAGGGCCGCTCGCCCAGAATCGCGGCGGCGGCTCCCAGCGCATGCCGGGCGAGTTCCGCCTGTTCAACCGGGCTGTGGCGCCCGGTGCCCTGGCCCTTGAGCGTGCGCTGCACCTGGCGTTTGACCATCGCGGCAACCAGCGGTCGCAACGGCGCCGGCACGACTCTGAAGAACTGAAGCGGCCCCCGGTTGAAATTGCTGTCATTGGCCCAGCGCTCGCTGACCACGAACCAGTAGAGATGATCCTCCAACATCTTCTCGACGGCCCAGGCGATGCCGCGCTGTTCCGGCGTCAGGCCCTTGTCGAAGTCGATGCCGTATTTCCGCTCCAGATGCAGTCTGATGAAGGTGCTGTCGGCGACGATCTCGCCAGCGTCGATGATCAGCGGCAGCTTGCCCTTGGGCGCCCGCCTCATATTGCCGATCTTGCGCTCATGCGGGAGGCCGGACATCTGCAGGAGGATGTCCGCCTTCATGCAGAAAGGGCTCGGGTCCGGCAGGCCGAACCCGGGTCCGAAGACCTGTAGCGTGATCATGCGAAATCCTCCCATTGGCAGAGGCAAGGCGTTGGTTTTCTGCTGACAGACTGCTGACAACTCTTGTCAGCAGAGCTAGAGCATTCTCCTGCCCAACCTGATGCTTGGGAATTCCTCGTCATGCAACGTGCCGAACGTCTGCTCGATCTGATCCAGGGCCTGCGCCGACGTCGCAGGCCGGTGACGGCCGATACCCTCGCCGCCGAACTCGATGTCTCGGTGCGGACGATCTACCGCGATATCGGCGCATTGATGCGCCAGGGCGTGCCGGTGCGCGGCGAGGCCGGCATCGGCTATGTGCTTGACGCTGGCTTCGATCTGCCGCCGCTGATGCTCTCGCCGGACGAGATCGAGGCGGTTCTCGTCGGCATGCGCTGGCTTGGTGAGCGTGCCGACCCGGTGCTGGCACGCGCGGCGGAAGACGTCGTCAGCAAGGTCGCAGCCGTCCTGCCGCCGCATCTACGACCGATCCTGCTCGATGGCGCCCTGTTCGCGCCGGCCTATCGCTGCGACCAGCCGGTCGATCAGATCGATGCCGCCGGCATCAGGGCTGCGATCCGCCAGGGCCGCAAGCTCGCGATCCGGTATCGCGACGAGGCCGGTCAGGAGACCGACCGGATGATCTGGCCGATCGGCATGACATTCTACGAGCGGGTGCGGATCGTCATCGCCTGGTGCGAGCTGCGGCAGGCCTTCCGGCATTTTCGCACGGACCGCATCACCGATCTCGTCCCGCGCGAAGAGCGCTATCCGGCAAGACGGGCCGATCTGTTCCGTCGCTGGGAGAAGGAAGAGGAACAGGCGGCACAGGCCCGATCCTGCCCGATCGATCAGCCGCGCACGACCTCGCCCCCCGCCAGCGTGGCCCTGCCGGAGGCAACCTCCGCCAGCGCCCGCTGATAGAGCGCGTGTTCGACGCCGAGCACGCGGTGCGCCAGGGCATCCTCATCGTCGCCGGCGAGCACGGGAACCCGGGTCTGTGCGATCACCGGCCCGGCATCGAGCTCCGGCACGACGAAATGCACGCTGCAGCCATGCTCCCTGACCCCGGCTTCGAGAGCCTGGCGATGAGTATGCGTGCCCTTGAACAGGGGAAGCAGCGAGGGGTGGATATTGAGCAGCCGTCCTTCCCAGCGCCTGACGAACCAGGGCGTCAGGATGCGCATGAAGCCGGCGAGCGCGATGAGCTCGATCTGATTGACGCGCAGGACATCGTCCATGGCGCGCTCGAAAGCCTCACGATCCCGACCGAAGGAGCGGTGATCGACGGTTGCGACGGGCACCCCGGCAGCCGCAGCCCGGGCCAGGCCACCGGCCTCGGGCACGTTCGAGAGCACGAGAGCGATCTCGGCCGGATAGTCGCCGGCCTGCGCCGCCTCGATCAGCGCGGCCATGTTGGAACCGCGCCCCGAGATCAGGATCGCGGTGCGACGACGCGCCGGCTGAATCACAGGCTGAGCGTCCCGCGATAGCTCACCGGCTCTTCGCCGGCCGCGACCGGGACGATTTCGCCAAGCCGCACCGGCGCTTCGCCGGCGTCCCTCAGGGCGGCCTCGACCTCACCGGCCTTGCCGGCTTCAGCGGTGACGATCATGCCGATGCCGCAATTGAAGGTGCGAAGCATCTCGCGCTCGGCAACACCGCCGACCTTGGCAAGCCAGCCGAAGACCGGCGGAACCGGAATGGCCGCAAGATCGAGCGCAACGCCGAGCCCTTCGGGCAGCACGCGCGGAATATTGTCGGGGAAGCCGCCCCCGGTGATGTGGGCAAGCGCCTTGATGCCCGCCGTCGCCTTCAGCGCGGCCAGCAGCGGCTTTACATAGATGCGTGTCGGCACGAGCAGCGCTTCGGCGAGGCTGGTCTCAGGTGCGAAGGGGGCGGGAGCCTCCCAGCTCTGTCCCGACAGAGCGACAATGCGCCGGACCAGCGAGTAGCCGTTGGAATGGACGCCGGAGGAGGGCAGGCCGAAGACCACGTCGCCGGGCACGAGATCCGCACGCGGCAGCAGTGCCCCGCGCTCGGCGGCGCCGACCGCGAAGCCCGCGAGGTCATAATCCTTCTCGGCATACATGCCGGGCATCTCGGCAGTTTCGCCGCCGATCAGCGCGCAGCCGGCTTGCCGGCAGCCATCGGCGATGCCGCGCACGATCTCGACGCCGACCTGCGGATCGAGCTTGCCGGTAGCGTAATAGTCGAGGAAAAGCAGCGGCTCGGCGCCCTGCACGATCAGGTCGTTGACGCACATCGCGACGAGGTCGATGCCGATCGTCGAATGCCGCCCGCTTTCGATCGCGATCTTGACCTTCGTGCCGACGCCGTCATTGGCGGCGACCAGGATCGGGTCATTGAAGCCCGCAGCCTTCAGATCGAAGAGGCCGGCGAAGCCTCCGATCTCCGCATCGGCACCGGGGCGGCGCGTGGCACGCACCAGCGGCTTGATGGCATCGACCATCGCGTTGCCGGCATCGATGTCGACGCCCGCCTGCGCATAGGTCAGTCCGTTCGCTCCTGGCTTGCTCATGGTCCTCGGCTTCCATTCCGTTCGCGCGAGCGATAGGCAAGCCAGCCGCGCCTTGCAAGCCGCTATGACGGATTCGGCCTTGCCGGTGCACCGTTTCGGGCTCTAGCCTCGCACAGGACAGCGCTGCGAATCCGGAAGAGCATGACCCTTCCCAACCTCATCACCATCGGCCGGCTGTTTCTGGTGCCGCTCGTCGTGGTGATGATCACCAATGGACGCTGGGAGACGGCCTTCATCCTCTTCGTGGCGGCCGGCGTCTCGGACGCGGTCGATGGATTCATCGCCAAGCGCTTCGGCATGACCAGCGAGCTCGGCGCCTATCTCGACCCCGTCGCGGACAAGGCGTTGATCGTCTCGATCTACATCACGCTTGCGCTGGTCGGGGCTATCCCGGTCTGGCTGGTCGTCCTGGTGGTCTCGCGCGACCTGATGATCGTCTCCGCCGTGATCCTGTCCTGGGTGATGGAAAAACCCGTCGAGATCGCTCCTTTCGTGGTCAGCAAGCTCAACACGGCCGCACAGCTCATTTTCGCCGCGCTGATGCTCGGGAGCAAGGCCTTCGGGGTCGATCCCGGGCCGGCGATCGATGTCGGCCAGCTCCTGGTCGCCGTATTGACGCTGGGATCAATGGCGGCCTATCTCGCGTTCTGGCTGCGCCATATGGCGGCCTGACCTGCGGCGAGCGGGCGCGATTGCGTCCGTTTCAGTGCTGCGGCTTGGAACTTGCTTCGTGTTCACCCATCTTCGTGGACGCGGTCGATGATCTCGCATCGCGGAATCCGCCGGGGACTGCCTGTTCATGTCGTTGCAACGCCAAATCGGTTTCTGGCTGATCTCGCTCGCAGTCTTCGTGCTGTGCCTGGTCTTGCTGCGCGACGTGCTGCTGCCATTCATCGCGGCGCTGGCGCTGGCCTATCTGCTCGACCCCCTTGCGGATCGGCTCGAGCGGCTCGGAATGAGCCGTCTGGCCGCGACGATTGTCATCCTGATCGTCTTCCTTCTGATCTTCGTGCTGTCGCTCGTGCTGCTCATGCCCTTGCTCGGCCAGCAGCTCGCCGGCTTCGTTGCGCGGATGCCCGAGGTCGCTGCCAAGCTGCAAACGCTGATCCTGGAGCGGGGGGCGCCGCTCCTCGAGAAGCTGGGTGGTGGCAAGCTTGCCCAGGATGCCCAGAATTCACTCGGAAATCTCGTCGGCGAAGCAACCAAATGGGTCGGCAGTGTCCTGCAATCGCTCTGGTCCGGGGGGACCGCGATCATCGGCGTGTTCTCGCTGCTGGTTCTGACCCCCGTCATCGCCTTCTATCTGCTGGTCGACTGGGACCGCATGTGCGCGACCGTCGACAGCTGGTTGCCGCTCGACCATCGCGACACCATCCGCGGCCTGCTGAGCGAGATGGATAAGGCGATCGCCGGCTTCCTGCGCGGCCAGGCGCTGCTCTGCATCCTGCTCGGGACCTTCTATGCCGTCGGATTGAGCATCGTCGGCGTCAACTTCGGCGCGCTCATCGGCATCATCAGCGGCTTCCTCTCCTTCATCCCCTATGTCGGCTCGCTGACGGGCCTCGTGCTGTCGGTCGGCGTCGCGATCGTGCAGTTCTGGCCGGAGTGGACTTGGCCGTTGGTGACGCTCGGCGTCTTTGCCGCCGGTCAGTTCATCGAAGGCAACATCCTGCAGCCGAAGCTCGTCGGCGACTCGATCGGCGTGCATCCGGTCTGGCTGATGTTCGCGCTGCTTGCCTTCGGCTCTCTCTTCGGCTTCGTCGGGCTCCTGCTTGCGGTTCCCTTGGCGGCAGTCATCGGGGTCTTGAGCCGTTTCGCGCTTCGGCAGTATCTGGCGAGCAACATCTATCATGGCGGCGATGTTTCGAAGTCCGCCGAAGCCCGCAAGCGTCTCGGAGCCGATGTCTGACCATACAAGCCGCCCGCGTCAGCTCGCCTTCGACCTGCCCGTCGACAGCCGCCACGGCGTCGAGGATTTCCTGATCGGCCCGTCCAACGAAGCCGCCTATGGGATGATCGAGGCCTGGCCGCACTGGCCCGAGGCCTGGCTGCGCCTGGTTGGCCCGGAAGGGGCGGGAAAGACCCATCTCGCGGCGATCTGGGCCAAGGCGGCCCATGCCTGGGTCATGCCCGTCTCCGAGGTGACCGAGGAGAACGTGCCGCACCTGATCTCCGGAGGGGCGCTCGTCGTCGAGGATTGCGACAGAGGGCCTCGCGACGAAGCCGCCCTGTTCCACCTCTTGAACGCGATCAAGGCGAAGCGCGGCTCGCTGCTGCTGACCGCACGCGCAGCTCCCGATCAATGGGGCGTACGTATTCCCGACCTGTTGTCGCGCCTGCGGCTGGCGCCCCATGCGACGATCGCGCCGCCGGACGATGCGCTGCTGCGGGCGCTGCTGGTCAAGCTCTTCATCGACCGGCAGCTCATCGTCGATGCCGGCATCATCGAAGCGCTGACGCTGCGGATGGAGCGCTCGTTTGCCGCGGCGCGTGCACTGGTCGACGCGCTCGACAGGCTTTCGCTGGAACGCGGGCGGCGCGTCACGCGCGCCCTGGCCGGCGAGGTCCTGGCGGACCTCTTTCCGGATGATGCGAACTGAACAGGCAGCGCAGCCAGGCAGGTTGGAAGGAGAGCGGTATGGCCGACGGACGTGAGATCCGGCTGTTTTCCTACGGCACATTGCGCCAGAGGAACGTCCAGCTCGCCACATTCGGCCGAGAGCTCGAAGGCCGTGACGACGCCCTTGTCGGCTTCGCCCGCACAATGGTCGAGATCACCGATCCGGAGGTGATCGCCACCAGCCGCGAGACGCATCATCCGATCGTGACCCGGTCCGGCAATCCTGCCGACGAAGTGGCCGGAACCGTCTTCAACATCACAGCCGCGGAGCTCGCCGCGGCCGATTCCTACGAGGTCTCGGATTAGCGCCGGATTGCGGTGTGGCTCAGATCCGGGACCGAGGCGTTCGTCTATGTCCGGGCTGCGGACGCGTCCTGAATCGAACGTTCAGGCCGCGCCTTCCGAAGCCGACTTGGCCGACGGCCCAACGAGGCGTGCATGCATGGCCTCGATCAGAAGTTCATGCGCACGGGCTGCGATCGCGTCGAGCGAGGGCGTCCGCACGAACATCGCGGCCGCCTTCTCGCTGAGCTCCTCGCGGCTCGGCAGGACCGGCAGATGCCATTGCGCAACGGCGTCCTGGGCCTGCTGCTGCATTTCGGCCAGCCGGTCACCCGCACGTTGCTGCAGTTCGGCGAGCGCTTCGCGCAAATCGGCGAGCGTCATCGTCGGCAGATGCAGCTCCGACAGGGCAGGGCTCGCCGCATAGGCTTCCCGGAAGGCGCTGACGACGCGGTCCAGCGGCACCGAAGCCGCAAGCCGCTCGGCAGAGCGTTCGATGACGCGCGGCGGCAGGGCCTGCGAACGATCGACGACGGCCTGCGGCGGCGCCTTCAGGTCCCAGACCGCGCCGATCTTCGAGAGACCGAGGATCACGTAATAGGTCGGGTCCCACTGCCACCAGCGGAAGCCCTGACGCACGCTGTACTGATAGGCGTGGTGGTTGTTGTGCCAGCCTTCGCCCATGGTGATGATCGCCAGCCACCAGTTGTTGCGGCTCTCGTCGCCGGTCACATAGTCCTTGTCGCCATGCACATGCGCGAGCGAGTTGATGCAGAATGTCGCGTGATAGACCGCAACCGTCGACCAGAAGAAGCCAACGATCAGGCCGGCCCAGCCGCCGATCGCGAAGCAGAGGCCGGCAAGCAGGATCGCGGGCGCCAGCTCGAAACGGTGCAAAAGGCGCAATTCGGGGAACTTCGTCAGGTCCTGAATCGTTGAATCGTCGAAGGTGCTGTGATCGCGGCTGAAGATCCAGCCGACATGCGAATAGGCGAAGGATGTCATGACCGGCGAATGCACGTCATGCTCGGTATCGGCATAGCGATGATGGTGACGGTGCTTGGAGGCCCACCAGAGCACGCTCTTCTGCGCCGTCGATTGGGCCAGCAGCGCGAGCAGGAACTGCCCGAAGCGGCTGGTCTTGTAGGAGCGATGTGAGAAATAGCGGTGATAGCCACCGGTGACCGCGAACATCCGCAACCAGTACAGCCCGATCGCGAGCCAGACCGAGGTCCAGGTCACACCGCTCCAGAGCGCCCCGAAACAGGCGAGATGCGCCAGCACGAAGGGAACGGCGGATGGGTAGACGATGTCGCCATCATCATGAGGGGCAGTGCTGTCGCTCAAGAATGCTCTCTGTGGGGTTCGCGCGGATTCGCCGCTTCGGTGCGGCACGGGCCGCATGTCCAGCGGCACCAAACAGGACGAGCCGGCGCCGCGCAAGTAGGCCACTCGCCGCAGCATGGCAAGGAAACCACGTGGGAAGGCAATTGGTTCGAGGCAACGCAGGAATAGCACTCGCCCGTCATCGAAGCGTCACGCTAGGATGGCTTCAAGTTTGACAGGCGGGCGATCTCGGCCCGGCTTGCGTTCGAGACGAGGGCGAAACTCATGAATATCGAACCGACAAACGTGAAGGCCGCGGACATCGCGCCTCAGGTCGGTCCCATCGGTCTGCGCCATTCGCCGGCCCGCTTCGTCAATCGCGAGCTGTCCTGGCTGCAGTTCAACCGTCGGGTGATGGAGGAGGCGTCGAACCGCAACCATCCTCTGCTGGAGCAGCTCCGCTTCCTCTCGATCTCTGCCAATAATCTCGACGAGTTCTTCATGGTCCGCGTCTCGGGCCTGCGCGAGCAGCTCAAGGCGGGTGTCGTCACGCCCAGCCAGGATGGATTGACCCCGGCCGAGCAGCTGATCGAAATCGCCAAGGCGACGGCCGATCTTACCGCCGACCAGCAGGCGCGCTGGGTCGAACTCAAGCGCGAGCTGGACGATAATCGGATCGTGCTGCTGGGGCCGAAGGACATCGGTGCGCAGCACCGCACCTGGCTCGAGGACCACTTCCTCCATCTCGTCTTCCCCGTGCTGACGCCATTGGCGATCGACCCGGCGCATCCCTTTCCCTTCATCCCCAACCTTGGCTTCACGCTGGCGCTGGCGCTGGAGCGGATCAGCGATGGCCGGCAGCTCGACGCGCTGATCCGGGTTCCCGGGAAGATCGACCGCTTCATCGAGCTGCCCGATCTGGCACGCGACGGCGTGCACCGCTTCATCACGCTGGAAGACACCGTCTCGCTCTTCATCGGCAAGCTCTTCCCTGGCTACGACGTCAAGGGAACCGGCTCGTTTCGCGTCATTCGCGACTCCGACCTCGATATCGAGGAGGAGGCCGAGGATCTGGTCCGCGTCTTCGAGACGATGCTGAAGCAGCGCCGCCGTGGCGTCGTCATCCGTCTCGAGGTCAGCGACGGCATGCCGCCGCATCTGCACCGGCTGATCGTGCGCGAACTGAAGGTCGATCCCGACGAGATCGTCCAGGTCGATGGTATGATCGGGCTGAACGAGCTCTCGCAGCTGGTCGGCGTCGACCGGCCGGACCTCAAGTTCAAGCCGTACAACGCCCGCTTCCCCGAGCGCATTCGCGAGCATGGCGGCGATTGCTTCGCCGCGATCCGCCAGAAGGACCTGCTCGTCCACCACCCCTATGAAAGCTTCGACGTCGTCGTGCAGTTCCTGCAGCAGGCGGCGCATGACCCCAACGTCGTCGCCATCAAGCAGACGCTCTACCGCACCTCATCGAACTCGCCGATCGTCAGGGCGCTGGCCGAGGCTGCCGAGGCGGGCAAGTCGGTGACGGCCCTGGTCGAGCTCAAGGCGCGCTTCGACGAGGAGGCGAATATTCGCTGGGCCAAGGATCTGGAGCGCGCGGGCGTGCAGGTCGTCTATGGCTTCATCGAGCTGAAGACCCACGCCAAGCTCTCGATGGTGGTGCGGCGCGAGGCCGGCCAACTCGTCAGCTACTGCCATATCGCGACCGGCAATTATCACCCGATCACGGCGCGCATCTACACCGACGTCTCCTTCTTCACCGCCGATCCGGTGATGGGGCAGGACGTCGCGCGCGTCTTCAACTTCATCACCGGCTATGCGGAGCCGGCCGAGCTGGAGCAGATGTCCGTCTCACCGGTGGGGCTGAAACAGCGCCTGCTGTCCGACATCGCCGAGGAGATTGCCCATGTGAAGGCAGGCCGCAAGGGTGCGATCTGGGGCAAGTGCAACTCGCTGGTCGACCCCGAGATCATCGACGCGCTCTATGATGCGAGCCAGGCCGGTGTGGAGATCGACTTCGTCGTGCGCGGCATCTGCTGCCTGAGACCCGGAATTCCGGGGCTGTCGGAGAACATCCGGGTCAAGTCGATTGTCGGACGCTTCCTCGAGCACACCCGGATCTATGCCTTCGGCGCCGGCTTCGGCCTGCCCTCGGCCAAGGCCAAGCTCTATATTTCCTCGGCCGATCTGATGCCGCGGAATCTCGATCGGCGCGTCGAGGCATTAACCCCGATCCAGAATCCGACGGTGCACCAGCAATTGCTGGAGCAGATCATGCTGGCGAATTTCCTCGACAACGAGCAAAGCTGGACCATCTTGCCCGATGGTGGCTCAAGACGCATTGTCCCGCCGCCGAGCGACGAGTCGTTCAACGCCCACAAATATTTCATGACCAATCCGAGTTTGTCCGGACGTGGAAAATCGCTCTCCAATTCAAGCCCCCGCAGCCTTGCGCGCCGGACCGGCAGAAAGGCTTGACCCGGCGTTGATCCCGGGGCGGCTGAGCCTCGGCGAGACGCTCGCCATCGTCGATATCGGCTCGAACTCGGTGCGTCTCGTCGTCTACGAGATGCTGTCGCGTTCGCCGGCGCAGGTCTTCAACGAGAAGGAGATGGCCGGCCTCGGCCGTCAGGTCGCGACAACCGGGCGGCTTGCCGATGACGCCATCGAGAAGGCGCTTGGCGCGCTCGTGCGCTTCCGCATTCTCTGCGAGGCGATGCATGTCCGCGATATCCGGGTCATCGCGACGGCTGCGGCACGCGACGCCGCCAATGGACCTGCGTTCATTGCGCTTGCCGAGCGGGCGATCGGCCAGCCGATCGAGCTGATCTCCGGGGGGCGTGAAGCCTATTTGTCGGCTCTCGGCGTGATCTCGGGCTTTGACGCACCGCGTGGCGTCGTCGGCGACCTTGGCGGCGGCTCGCTTGAGCTTGCCGCCGTCGACAACGACCGGGTGGGCGAGGGGGCCAGCCTGCCGATTGGCGTGCTGGCGCTGCTCGACCGCTCGAAAGGCTCGGTCAAGCTCGCCGAGAAGATCGTCCGCGAGGCACTCGACAACCTGCCGCAGCTCGCCGCGATGCGCGGACGCGATTTCTACGCCGTCGGTGGCACCTGGCGTGCGCTCGCAACGTTGCATCAGCGCCAGTCGGTCTATCCGCTGAGCGTGATGCACGCCTACACCGTGCCGGCGCGGGACGTGACGGAATTCGCCAAGCTGGTCGAGCGGGCCGACAGCGCCGTGCTGGAATCGATCGAAGCAGTGTCCTCGGCGCGCCGGCCGCTCCTGGCCTATGGCGCACTGGTGCTCGACCAGTTGATCAAGCGCGGCCGTCCCAGGTCTGTTGTGATTTCGGCCAACGGTGTCCGCGAGGGACTGTTGCACGAACAGCTCCCCGACGAGGAGCGCAGGATCGATCCGCTGCTTCAGGGGGCACAGGACTACAACCAGCTCAGGGCCCGCGACCCGCGGCATGCGATCGACCTGATTGCCTGGGTCGCAAAGCTCTTCGCCAGCGCTGGCATGCATGAGGATGCGGCAAGCCGCCGCTTGCAGGACGTCGCCTGCCTGCTCTCGGATATCGGCTGGCGCGCCCATCCGGACTATCGCGGCGAGCAGAGCCTCAATGTCATTGCCCATGCCGCCTTCAACGGCGTGGATCACCCCGGCCGCGCCTTCCTGGCGCTCGCCGTGTTCCATCGCTATGCCGGCGCCAAGAGCGACACGCCGGTGGCATCCGAGCTGCGGCGCCTCCTGACACCCCGGCAGCTCGAACGCGCGCTGCTGCTCGCGGCGACGTTCCGCGTGGCCTATCTGCTTTCGGCGGGCATGCCCGATATCCTGACCCGCATTTCGCTGACCTGCGTCGACCGCCGGCTCGTGCTGCGCTTCCCGGCAGACCTTAAGGCGCTGTCGAGCGAACGGGTCACCGGGCGGCTGAAGCAGCTCGCCCGCCTGCTCGGCCGCGAGCACGAGGTCGCGGCGGGCTAAGGCATCGGCCGGAAAGAGGGTTCGATCATCGGGCCCGATGCGATACCGGGTCCGGGGACCTAACGCCTGCTGACATCGACCTCGGTCGCCGAGCGTACATCGACATCGACAATCGCGAGGTCGGGGCGATCGATGGCCGGATAGGCGCGCGTCTCGCCTGGCCGTTGCACGAAGACCAGGCTGGCGAGGGCAGGGTGGCTCGCCAGTTTCGAACGTGCCAAGGCTGGCTCCATGGCGCCGGGAAGCACCAGATGTGCCTTTCTGCCTCCTTCGAGGCAGGCATGCAGGTCGCCGAGGCTGAACAGGCCAAGCGGCAGCAGCTCGACACCTGTCAGGATCGCCATACCGGGCCCGGAGGCGAGCGCGGCGAGGTCCCCGCCGACCAGCGTGGTGATGATCCGTGACGAGGCCAGCGGTTTCAGCAGGCGCGAAATCTCCAGCGCCTTGCTCAGCAATGCGCGTTCCGAGATGGCCTGCGGTCCCGCAAAGCTCCTGCTGTCGACGACCTGGAGGGCCGGGCGTTCCGTCGATTCCGGCAGGGGGTGGCGCACGCCATTCGCAATCAGGGTATCGAGCGGAGCGACGCCGTCGGGAATGTCACGGCCGAAACCGCCGACGAAGCGCGTTCCGAAGGCACGCATGGCAAGTGTCCGCAGCATCAGCAATGGGCGAACGTGCCCGATGCGGCCGGCGCCGAGGGCCATCACCGCCCCCGATGCCTCGATCAACCGGAGCAGATCCAGCTCATTGGCGTGCAGCGGCAACATCAGCGGCGAGAGGCCGGAGCGCAAGGCGGCCAGAATGGAAACCAGTGCCTCGGGCCCCAGCGGTGCAAGGATCGCGACGCTCGCGCCGGGCTGGGCATGATTGGTGCTCAGAAGCCCGGCGAGGCGCGAAACCCGGTCGTCCAGGTCCACGAAACTGAGGGAGCGCGGCTGCTCGTCGCTCCAGCTGCGGCGTCCGGGGGGATCGCGCAGCGCCGCCTCGTAGCCGCGGCTGCGCACCAGGGCCTTCAGCAAAGTATCGAGATCGAGGCCGTCTAGCAGGGCAGCAGCGTCGTCGTAGTCAGCCCGCATCGACGATCCTTCAGTTCGCCGGAGCGGGCGGCGCCGGGACGCGGGCCAGAACTTCGGTGGACAGGAAATAGGCCGGCCTGCGGGCCGGCAGCACGACATCGCGTGAACGAGCGAGCCAGGTCTCGGGCAAATAATAGAGCGGCACGACATAGAACCCGGAGATCAGCAGCCGGTCGAGCGTGCGCACCGAGGCAACGAAATCGGCGCGTTCGCGGGCGGAGAGCAGCGTTTTCAATACCGCGTCGACGGCCGGCGATTTCACGCCTGCATAGTTCAACGAGCCCTTGCGCTCGGCATTGCTCGAATCCCAGCGCCCGACCTGCTCGTTGCCGGGAGAGGCCGAGGCCGGCCATGTCCACTGGATCATGTCGAAATCGAAGGTGGAAAGGCGGCGCCAATACTGCACGTCGTCGATCAACCTGACCGTGACGGCGATGCCGAGCCTGGTCAGCGACTTCGCATAGTTCAGCGCAAGCCGCTCCTGCGGCCGGCTGGTGACGGTGATCTCGAAGCTCAGCGCCTCGCCGTTCTTGCTCTGGCGCAGCACGCCGTCCTGAAGTGCGTAACCAGCGCTCTGCAGCAGATCGAGCGCCTTGCGCGCCTGATCGCGGTCACGGCCGGAACCGTCGGTCGCCGAGGGCATCCAGGTTCCCGCGAGAACGTCCTCCCGGACGGCCCCGGGGAAGCCTGCGAGCAGTGCCTTCTCGCGCGCATCCGCCGCCACTCCGAGCGCGGAGAGCTCCGAATCCGCGAAGAAGCTGCCGGCCCGTCGATAGACGCCATGGAACAGATTGCGGTTGGCCCATTCGAAGTCGAACAGGATGCCGAGCGCCTCGCGCACCCTGACATCGGCGAAGACCGTGCGGCGCGTGTTGAAGACGAAGCCCGTCATGCCCTTCGGCGCCTCGAAGCGCAGCGCCTCCCGGACGATGCGGCCATCGCGCACGGCGGGAACATCATAGCCCGTCATCCAGCGTGTCGGGTCCCCTTCGAGACGGATATCGTAGAGGCCGGCTTTGAACGCTTCGAAGAGCGTATTGGCGTCTCGATAGAAATCGTAGCGGATCTCGTCGGCATTGAAGAGACCGCGGGTCAGCGGATGATCCTCGGCCCAGAAGCCGCTGCGGCGCTTCAAGGTCAGTGCCTCGCCCGGCTTCACGTCACTCACGAGATAGGGACCGGAGCCGAGAGCGGGCTTGAAGCTGGTCTCTGCGAAGGTTTCCGCATTGGTCGCGTGCTTGGCGAAGATCGGCATGGCGCCGATCACCAGCGGCAATTCGCGATTGGAGCCGTCGCCGAGCTCGAACTCGATCCGGCGCAGCGTGGGCACTGCGACCTTGGTCACGCGCCCGAGACTGGAGCGGTGGAACGGCTTGCCCTTGGTCCTCAGCATGTCGAAGGTGAAGCGCACATCTTCGGCAGTGACTGGCTGGCCATCCGAAAAGGTGGCCCGCGGATCGATCTCGAAGGCGAGCCGCGTGCGGTCGTCATTGAGCTCGATCTTGCTCGCCAGCAGGCCATAGGACGTGAAGGGCTCGTCAGCCGAGCGGAAGAGCAAGCTCTGCTGCACATAGCGGGGCACGGCGTCCGGGGCGACGCCGAGCACCACGAGCGGATTCAGGCTGTCGAAGGTGCCCTGCAGGCCAAAAATGATTCGCCCCCCCTTGGGAGCGGCCGGATCGGCATAGGGCAAATGCGCAAAGCCCTTCGCCAGGGCGGGCTCGCCATGCATGGCGATGGCATGATCGACCGATGGCGATTCGGCGCGCGCAACCGCGCCCGCCGCCAGAACGGCGGCAAGAATTGCGAAGATATGCCGTACCGCAACGCCAATCGCTGCAGCCGGCGCAAGATATGAACCCATTGCCTGACCTGATTCCCAGCGGCAAGAATAACACGGCTTGCCGGCCGTCACGTAAGCTGTTCAGACTGGAAACCTGCAGCAGAACTCGCTAAACGCAGCGCGAGGTGTCATTCAAACGCCGCAATCGCAACCGATGTGCACGGCCTTCCAGGGGCTGGCGCGCGTAAGCGATTGAGCCCGTCGACAATGATGCGCGCGGCTTGCGAAGTCGTGTTTCGAGATTCGCCTGGTAAGGAAAACCATATGACCGCTTCGTTCAGCCCGTCTCAGCGCCTGTCCGCCCGAGCGTTCGGCCTGGCCATGAGCGCCGTGATCGGCCTCAGCCCGGTCGCCGCCTTCGCTCAGCAGCAGCGTCCCGCCCAGCGCCCGGCCCAGCCACCGGCTCAGCAGCAGCCCGCGCAGCCGCCGGCCGGACAAGCTCAGCAGGGTGGTCCCACCGTCGTTCAGGTCAAGCCGGAGCCGTCTCAGACCAGCTGGACCAAGGTTTGCGGCAAGGATCAGGCCGCCAACAAGGAAATCTGCTACACGACGCGCGATTTCGTCTCGGATCAGGGCCAGCCGGTGCTTGCGGTTGCCGTCTATGACGTCAAGGGCGACGCGACCCGGATTGTGCGCTTCCTGATGCCGCTCGGCCTGATGCTGCAGCCTGGTGTCCGCTTCGGCGTAGACGCGGCGCAGCCGGTGCCCGGCCGTTACGCCATCTGCTTCCCGAACGGCTGCTTCGCCGAGGCGCAGGTGAAGGACGATGTCATCAACGCGATGAAGAAGGGCAATACGCTCAATATCAGCGTGCAGAATCAGACCGGCCGCGAGGTGACCTTCTCGATTCCGCTTGCCGATTTCGGCAAGGGCTTCGATGGCGCCCCGATCGACCCGAAGGTGCTGGAAGAACAGCAGAAGCAACTGCAGGACGAATTGTCCAAGCGCCAGGAAGAGCTGCGCCAGCGTCTTGGCGGCGGCGGAGCCAATGCGGCTCCGGGCGCTCCGGCGGCTCCCGGCGCGACTCCCGCTCCCGGCGCTCCGGCTGCTCCCAAGCCCTGATCGGGTTGCCGTTCGCACAAACAGAAAAGGCCGGCCCCTCGGGGCCGGCCTTTTTCATGGGCCTTCTGCGTTTGCATCAGCTTTCCCGAGAGCCGGAACCCACTTTTCGGGCGGGCACTCCAATGGCGTCGGGCGGCGGGATCAGTTCAGGTCGGCCTTGTCGATGAGATAGCGGCCCTTGCGGTCGCGCCTGAAGAACTCCTTGGCCTGCGGATGGCGGATCGGCCGGCCGGATTCGTCGATCACGAGATTTTGCTCGGAAACATAGGCGACATATTCCGTCTCCTCGTTCTCCGCGAAGAGATGGTAGAATGGTTGGTCCTTCGACGGGCGCAGGTTCTCCGGGATCGCCAGCCACCATTCCTCCGTATTGGAGAAGGTGGGGTCGACGTCGAAAATCACCCCTCGGAACGGATAGACACGGTGTTTCACCACCTGCCCGATCCGGAATTTCGCTGAACGCGCTTCCATGTCTCGCCTTGATCCGTCCTCAAGCCGGCAGGCTCTCATACTGCCGGCTAACGTCGCCATCTCGCGCATGCGGTAGGATTGCGTCGCAAATAGGTCAAGATCAACGGCTGAAAGTCGCTAGTTCGGCGGCAATCCATAGCGCTCGGCGAGAGCCGGATCGCGAGCGGCAACCTGGTGGGCCAGATCGACGATGACCTTGGCCTGTTTCCAGGTGGCGTCGTCCTGCATCTTGCCGTCGATCATGACCGCGCCCGAGCCGTCGGGCATGGCTTCCAGGATGCGTCGGGCGAACGCGACCTCTCCGGGATCCGGGCTGAAGACGCGCTTGGCGATCTCGATCTGCGAGGGATGCAAGGTCCAGGCGCCGGCGCAACCGAGCAGGAAGGCGTTGCGGAACTGGGCTTCGCAGGCGGCTGCATCCGAGAAGTCGCCGAAAGGGCCGTAAAAGGGCTTCAACCCGGCCGACGCGCAGGCGTCGACCATCTTCGCCAGCGTATAATGCCAGAGATCCTGCTGAGCGACGGCGCGAGCGCCGCCTTCGGGGGAGGGGTCGGCGATCACCTTGTACTCGGGGTGCCCGCCGCCGACGCGCGTCGTCTTCATGGCGCGCGAAGCGGCCAGATCGGCTGGGCCAAGGCTCATGCCGTGCATGCGGGGGGAGGCCGTGGCGATGGCCTCGACATTCTTCACGCCTTCGGCTGTTTCAAGAATGGCATGGATCAGGATCGGCTTGCGGAGCTGATGCCGCGCTTCGAACTGGGCGAGCAGCTGATCGACATAATGGATGTCCCAGGGCCCCTCGACCTTTGGCACCATTACGACATCGAGCTTGCCGCCGACCTCGGACATGATCGTGCTGATATCATCGAGAAACCAGGGCGAGTTCAGGGCGTTGACCCGCGTCCATAGGCCGGTCGCGCCGAAATCGACGGACTTGGCCATCATGATGAATCCGTCGCGCGCAGCCGTCTTGGCGTCGACCGGGATCGCATCCTCGAGATTGCCGAGCACGATATCGACCTGACCGGCGAGTTCCCCGACCTTGGCGCGGATCTTTTCAAGATGTGGCGGCACGAAATGGATCATGCGCTCCAGTTTCAGCGGCAGCTCCCGCAAGGGCTCCGGCGCGCCGATGGCGAGCGGGCGGAAGAACTGGCGCGGCGTCTTGGTTGGCATGGTGGGCTCCATGGTGCGTTGCAGCGAATGTGCCGGACCATGCAGCGCCCGTCCATTGGGTTTTCGCAGCGCGCCGGGCGTCGAACTGAGAATGATAGCCTAGGATGAAATTCCAGCGCGCGCGTCAGACAATATTCCTAGGCATTCATGCCTGTTGCATTGCCGGGCTGCGAGCGATGCGCTGCGCGGCTTTGCCGTTGGCCCTCGACCCGCTACACCGCCGCGATGCGCCTGCCTGTTACCCGGGAGGTGCACCCGCCCGAGGTTCCAGCGCGTATGGCCGAACTTGCCAGCCTGTTCAATCTGGTCGCGCCGTTCTTCGGCCTGATCGTCCTTGGCTTCGCTGTCGGGCGCTACAAGCGGCTCCCGGAAGAGGGGCTGGCGTGGATGCAGTACTTCCTGATCTACATCGCCCTCCCGGCGCTGTTCTACCGCCTGATTGCCGACAAGCCGCTGAGCGAGCTCTCGAACTGGGGCTTTGTCGGCGCCACGACGCTCGCCACCTTCTGCGTCTTCTCGCTCTCCTTCCTCATCGGCTTGAAATCCACGCACGGGCATATGCCCCAGGCGGTGATGCAGGCGGTCGCCGGCTCCTACTCGAATATCGGCTATATGGGCCCACCGTTGATCCTGGCCGCGCTCGGGCCGGTCGCGAGCGCGCCGGTGGCGCTGATCTTTGTCTTCGACAATATTCTGCTGTTCTCGCTGGTGCCCTTCCTGATGGCCCTGGCCGGCGTCGAGAAGAAGGGCTTTCTCGCGACAGCCGGCGAGGTGCTCTGGAAGGTGGTGACGCACCCCTTCAATCTCGCGACCCTGGCCGGCGTGATCGCGAGCTACACCAAGCTCGAATTGCCGACTGCGCTCGACAAGATGACGCTCTGGCTGTCGCAGGCGGCGGCTCCCTGCGCGCTGTTCCTGCTCGGCGTCACGGTGGCGCTGCGGCCGATGAGGTCGATGCCCGCGGAAGTGCCGGCCCTGGTCGCGGTCAAGCTCGTCCTCCACCCGCTGCTGGTCTGGGTGCTGCTCTCGGCGCTCGGAAATTTCGCCGACCCCTGGGTCTATGCGGCGGTGATCATGGCGGCGCTGCCGCCGGCCCTGAACATCTTCGTGATCTCGACGCAGTACAAGGTCGGCGTCGAGCGCGCCTCGGCCTGCATCCTCGTCGGCACCATCGTCTCGATGGTGACGCTGACGGGCTTCCTGTGGCTGGTGAAGACGGGCAGGATGGCGGCAGACCTGTTTCCCTGACGGCTGCCCTGCGCCCGTCCAATCCCCGGGATCGCGATGCTGCCGCTCGACGACCTTCTGGTTCTGGATTTCTCGACTTTGCTGCCGGGCCCGCTCGCGAGCCTGTTTCTGGCCGAGGCGGGTGCCGAGATCATCCGGATCGAGCGGCCGGGTGGTGAGGACCTCCGCCGCTTCCCACCGCGCTTCGGCGAGACCTCGGCTCCATTCGCTGCGCTCAACCGCGGCAAGAAGAGCATCGAGATCGACCTGAAATCCTCCGATTCCGCCGAATTGCTGCGCCCTCTGGTCGAGCGCGCCGACATCCTGATCGAACAGTTCCGCCCTGGCGTGATGGAGCGGCTCGGTCTCGGTTTCGAAGCCCTCCACATGATCAATCCCCGGCTGATCTATTGCTCGATCAGCGGCTATGGCCAGACCGGGCCGCGCTCCCAGGATGCCGGGCACGATATCAATTACCAGGCGATCGGCGGGCTGCTCGGGCAATCGCTGAAGCGTGGCGAGCCTCCGCCGCTGCCGCCGACGCTCGTTGCCGATATCGCAGGCGGGGCGATGCCGGCGGCGCTCAACATTCTGCTGGCGCTGCGCCAGCGCGAGCGCACCGGTCGAGGCTGCCATCTCGACATCGCGATGAGCGACGCTATGCCGACCTTCACCTGGTACAGCCTTGCCCAAGGGCAGGTGACGGGAAACTGGCCGGAAGGCGGCGAGGGGCTCCTGACCGGGGGAAGCCCGCGCTACGGGCTCTATGCCACCGGCGATGGCTGGTTTCTCGCGGTTGGAGCCCTGGAGCAGAAATTCTGGGAGGTCTTTTGCGAGGCGATCTCGCTCGATCCCGGCTTGAGCGATGATCGGATGAATCCGGAGGCGACGCGCTCCGCGATCGCCTCCATCATCGCATCGGAACCGGCGTCGTACTGGCGGAGCTATCTCGAGCCGCGCGATTGCTGCTGCACGGTCGTGCGCAGCCTCGAGGAGGCGCTGGCCGACCCGCACCTGACTGCGCGCGGCCAGCTCGACAACCAGGCGGAGGAGCCGGGAGGCAGGCGCCTTGTCTCGACCCCCTTGCCACTGGCCCCGGTTTTCCGGGAGCACGCGCCCGCACTGCTGCGCGTGCCGTCGAGCGGTGGTGATCAGGAGTTGCTGCAGACAGAACCCGACAGGGGCGACTGATCGCGGGCCGCTCAGTTGGCCATGCCGCCAGCCAGGCCCTGGCGCATGACGATCCGGCGCAACGGCCCGATCTGCGAGAGCGCGAGCAGGCCGGCGCCACGCATTAGGTCGGCGGGGAGCAGGTCGGTCAGCAAGGTCCGGTTCAGCGCATCGACCGCACCGGTACGCAGCCGCACATCCGTCTGCCGCGCCGAATCATAGGCGGCAATCACCGCGTCGCTGCCCGGGTCTTCGGCGTCATGCAGGACGCGACGCAGGGCTGCGACGTCGCGCAAACCGAGATTGAGCCCCTGAGCGCCGATCGGCGGGAAGACATGGGCCGCTTCCCCGATCAATGCCATCCGGTTCGCCCCGAAACGTGTTACCGAGAGGCCGCCCATGGGAACGCGCCCACGCGCCCCCTCGACGGTCATGGCCCCGAGCAGGGAATGCGTCTGCCTCTCGACGCTGCGGGCGAACGTGGCATCGTCCAGCGCGGCGATCCGCTCGGCCTCTCTCGGCTCGAGCATCCAGACCAGCGAAGAGCGGTGGCCGGGCAGGGGAACGAGCGTGCAGGGGCCGCTGCGCGTGTGGAATTCCGTCGAGGTCTCGCGATGGTCGCGGCGATGGCCGAGGATCGCCGTCAAGGCGATCTGCGGATAGCGCCAGTCCCTGGTGGTGATACCGGCAGCGTCCCGCACGCGGGATTGGCGACCATCGGCGCCGATCACCAGCCGGGCGCAGAAGGGCTCGAACTCGGCTCCGGAGATCCTGACCGCATCATCTTGGGCTTCGATCGCCGAAACCATATGGGGCACGCTCCGGATGTTCGGGTTGGCCTGGACATGCTCGGCCAGCGCCGCAACGAGATCGGCATTCTCGACATTCCAGCCGAAAGCGTCGAGCCCGAGTTCGGACGCGTAGAACTCGACCGGTGGCTGCCGGAACAGGCTGCCGGTGTCATCGACAAGGCGCATCACCGCGAGCGGAGCAGCCTTGCCGTCGAGGGCCGGGAGCAGGCCGAGCTCGGCGAGCATCCGCCAGGAGCCGTCGAGCAGCGCCACGGTGCGACCGTCTCGCGGGGCGACCGGGCGGCCGAATACGGTGACCTGCCAGCCATCTGCCGCACAAGCGAGCGCGGCGGCCAGCCCAACGGCGCCGGCGCCAATGATGGCGATCTCGGCCTGATCAGAATGCGGGAGCGTAGCACGCGAAGTCATGGCACTTGGCTAGCCGACCCGAAGGCGTCTGGCCAGTCCGCGCTGCGTCGCAGCCCCGCACAGAGACTGCGTGAAATGGGCCCTGACGAAGGACGGAAGCGTTCATGCCGCGCCCCGATCCCGCACCATCATCTGCCGACCCGGCGTTGGGCGCCGACCCGCCCAGCAGTCCGGCCGTTGCGTTGATGCGATGCAAGTCCCTATGGTCCGGCCTTCACGTGATGGAGCAATGTCAATGGTCAAGGCGATACGCGTTCACCAGACCGGCGGACCCGAGGTTCTGAAATACGAGGACGTTGCGTTGCCGGCGCCCGGGCCAGGCGAGCTGCTGGTGAGGAACCGCGCGATCGGCCTCAACTTCATCGATACCTATTTTCGATCGGGCCTTTACGCGGCCCCCAAGCTGCCCTTCGTGCTGGGCAACGAGTCGGCCGGTGACGTCCTTGCCGTCGGCCCCGATGTCACCGAGTTCAAGCCGGGCGACCGCGTCGCCTGCGTTGCGACGCTCGGAGCCTATGCCGAGGAGCGCATCGTGGCGGCGGCATCGACGGTGGCTCTGCCGGCTGCGATCTCCTTTGAGGCTGCGGCCAGCATGATGCTGAAGGGCCTGACCGCCGAATATCTGCTGCACCGGACCTACAAGGTGAAGCCGGGCGACACGATCCTTGTGCATGCTGCCGCTGGCGGCACCGGCCTGATTCTGTGCCAGTGGGGCAAGGCGCTCGGCGCGACCGTGATCGGCACCGCAGGCTCCAGGGACAAGGCCGAGCTCGCCAAGGCGCATGGTGCCGACGAGGTCATTCTCTACCGTGACGAGAATGTCGCGGCGCGGGTCAAGGACATCACCGGCGGAAAGCTCTGCGACGTGGTCTATGACGGCGTCGGCAAGGACACGTTCATGGCCTCGCTCGACTCGCTCAAGCCCTTTGGCGTGCTTGCGAGCTTCGGCAATGCGTCGGGCGCGGTCGAAGCGTTCAATCTCGGCATCCTGGCTGCAAAGGGCTCGCTCTACGTCACCCGTCCGACACTGAACTCCCACACCGCAAAGCGCGAAACGATGGTCGAGATGGCGAAGAACCTGTTCGGCGCCGTCACCTCGGGCAAGGTCACGATACCGGTGAACGCGACCTTCCCGATGAAGGATGCAGCCGAGGCACATCGCACGCTGGAGAGCCGCGGCACGACGGGCTCGACGGTCCTCATTCCGTAGCGTTCGCCGCCTCGTCGCAGCAATCTCGCCCAGATTGTTGCCTAGATCTCCTGCCGCCGGGGGCGGCAGGATGGGTGGCTGGGCAAGATGAAGAACGCGATTCGGGCACTATGTGTCGTGCCGGCGCTGATCGGCGCGGGCATATTGGTGCTGCCGCGCGGATGGAATGGCCTGCAGTTGCAGGTGGCGGCCAGTGACCCCGTCGCCCTGTCGGACCTGCGCCTGCAGGGCGTGCTTGCGTCCGGGCGCATCGCAGACGAGATCGATGCCGCGATTGCCGCTGGCGACACCGACCTTGCCGGCAGCTTTGTCGATCTGGCCGCCGAGCATCGCCTCGTTGTCACGGAGGATCAGCGCGAGCGCCTCGCGCGCTTGAAGGACGAGGCGTCGACGCGCGCACTCAGGGATTTCGGCTCCGGTTTCCTGTCGGGCGAACGCGCGAGCAATGCCGGCTTCGCCGGCGCGGTGGTCAGCGACGTTGTCGGCGTCGGCGACCTGCGGGACCTCGCCGGTGAAGGCCAGAAGCTGCTCCGCGGCGAGGCAACAGATCATGTCGTCCTGGTACTGGCCGCTGGCGGGCTCGCTCTGAGCGTTGCGACATGGGCGAGCCTCGGCAGCGGCCTGCCGGCACGCGGTGGTCTCAGCGTCGTCAAGGCAACGGCGAAGGCAGGCATGCTGTCGCCAAAGCTGACGGCCAATCTCACGCGCATGGCCGCGGGAGCCGTCGATCGTCCGGCTCTGACAGCCAGTCTCTCCGCTGCTGCGCGCTTCGACCTGGCAGCAGCCCGCGCATCCTCGGCTGCGATCGTGCGGCCGGCGGCAATGACGCGCCTGGCAACGCTTGGGCAGGATGCCGGCGCAGTCTATGCCCGGACCGGCCAGGCCGGTCTGCGCCAGGTTCTCGCGGTTGCAGACGAGGCCGGCGATATTGGGCGCGCGGCACGGCTGAGCGCCGCCAAGGGGTCCACCACCCGTGCGGTCCTGAAGGTGCTCGGACGTTCGGCGCTGGTGCTGGGCGCGCTCAGTCTCACGACCATGAGCTGGATCTTCGCCCTGATCGGCTATGCGGTGGCGCTGGCCATGCTCGCGCAGAGATTTGGCTGGTGGCTCGGGCGCCTCGGTTCAGCCCGGCGAAAGCCGGCTATCTGAGAGCAGGGCCGATCATCGTTCCGACGCCTGTGAACCTGCTGCGGAGACGACGCGACCAATGAGGGCCAGCGGACGCTGATCCTCATTCGGGAGCATGTCATGAACCGGACACTTCGTTTCACTGGTCTGTTCTTGGCCTCTCTCACCATCTCGACGGTCGCAATGTCGCAGCAGAACGGCAGCGGGCATGGCGGCGACGATGGCGGTCGGAGCGGCAAGGGCGCAGCAGGCGGAAGCGCTCGGTCCGTGTTTCAGCTGCTGCGCGAATTCCCTGGGGGGAAGGCACGCCTCACCCGCGCAGTCGCGCTCCGTGGCGGGGGCGCCAACCGGATCGATCATGTCTGCAGCGAGCCGCCTCCGTCACGGCGCCTGCCGTCGCGTTCCAACAGACCTGCCTTGGGGTAGCGAGGTCTTCCTCTATCGCGGGCGCGGCGACCAGATCATGCGCGCCCTTGCGAAAGTGGACAGGCCCGATCAGACCGCGATTCCGTGCAGATCGTAGGCGTCGGCCCGCTCGATCTTCACCGTCACGATCTCGCCGGCCCGGAGCGGCCGGCGGCTCGCAACATAGACATTGCCGTCGATCTCGGGCGCATCCCATTTGGAGCGGCCCTTGGCGACCGTCGGGCCCGCCTCGTCGATGATCACCTGAATGCGCTTGCCGACCCGGCTCTTGACGATCCGGGTACTGATTTCGGCCTGCGCCTTCATGAAACGATGCCAGCGCGCTTCCTTCTCGTCCTCCGGGATCAGCGGCAGGCCGAGATCATTGGCAGGCGCACCCTTGACCGGCTCGTATTTGAAGCAGCCGACGCGCTCGAGCTTTGCTTCCCTCAGCCAGTCGAGCAGGAACTGGACATCCTCTTCCGTCTCGCCGGGGAAGCCGACGATGAAGGTTGAGCGGATGGCGAGATCGGGACAGATCTCGCGCCATTTGCGCAGGCGGTCGAGCGTGCGGTCCTGATGAGCCGGGCGCTTCATCGCCTTGAGAACGCTGGGAGATGCGTGCTGAAAGGGAATATCGAGATAGGGCAGAATCAGCCCTTCCTGCATCAGCGGGATGACCTCGTCGACATGCGGATAGGGATAGACATAGTGCATCCGCACCCAGACCCCCATCTGGCCGAGTTCCCGCGCCAGCTCGAAGAAGCGCGTGCGGACCTCGCGATCCTTCCAGAGCGAGGGGGCGTATTTGACATCGAGGCCATAGGCACTGGTGTCCTGGGAGATGACCAGCAGTTCCTTGACGCCAGCCTTGACCAGTTTCTCGGCCTCGCGCAGCACATCGCCGATCGGTCGCGAGACCAGGTCCCCGCGCAGCTTCGGGATAATGCAGAAGCTGCAGCGATTGTTGCAACCCTCTGAAATCTTGAGATAGGCGTAGTGCCTCGGCGTGAGCTTGATGCCCTGGTCCGGCACTAGGTCGACAAAAGGATCGTGCCTGGGCGGCACCGCCTGATGCACGGCCGAGACGACGCTCTCATAGGCCTGGGGACCGGTGATCGCCAGCACGTTCGGGAAGGCGTCGCGGATCTGCTCGGGCTCGGCGCCCATGCAGCCGGTGACGATGACCTTGCCGTTCTCGGCCATGGCTGAGCCGATCGCCTCCAGCGACTCCGCCTTGGCGCTGTCGAGGAAGCCGCAGGTATTGACGATGACGAGGTCAGCGCCCGCATGGCTCTTGCTGAGCTCATAGCCTTCCGAGCGCAGCGAGGTGATGATGCGTTCGGAATCGACGAGGGCCTTGGGACAGCCCAGGGAGACGAAAGAAATCTTCGGCGCGACGGCGTTCATCGGCGACAAGCTCGGACACTGGATCAGGAAGGGGCGCGGCGGGGCCGGCGCATATGGCGCTTCCTTTGACGTGTTTTTAGAGGTTTTGCAAATTGCAGCCGAGATCGCAGGCAAAGCCGCCGGATTCCCTATCCCTTGCAATGTTCATTCAATCGAGCCCCGGGACGATGCCGGCGGGCGAGGCAGCCGTTGCGTCGTCGCGGATGGAGATCACGATGAACAGGGCCCGCACCAGCATCGCCAGGGGCGTCGCGACCATGCTGGCGCTTTCAGGTGCCGCCGCTTCGGCACAGGCGCATCCAAAGGCCGGCTTGGCGCCGCCATTGCCCGCCAGTGCGCCGCGCGTGCGGCCGGTCCAGGACGAAGGAGCGCCCCATTCGCCCTGCAGGGATGGGCGCTTCAGCTTCGGCCGACCGGTCGATTGCGAGGCGGAACTGCGACGCTGGCACGCAGGCCGCGCGCCCTCCGACCCCTGCACGGACGGGCGCTACAGTTCAGGCGAGGCGTATGACTGCCATGCGGAGTATCAGCCCTGGAGGTGGCGGGAACGGGCGAAGGACAACGGCTTCTGGAAATAGCTGCGTGCTCAGGCGGCCAGGCCTGGCTGGGGGAAGACCATCCTGAGACAGGCACCGCCCGATGCTGAATCGAGCGCGAGCACCTCGCCTCCGTGACGATGCATGATCTCGCGAACAAGGTTGAGACCGAGGCCCGAGCCGCGGCTTTGCGCATGAAGCCTTTGAAAGGGCTCGAAGACACGTTCGCGTTGCTCGCGCGGAATGCCGCATCCGTCGTCCTGGATGTCGATGATCGCGGAGTGACCGACGCGGACGGCAATCGTTCCAGCCCGGCCGCCATGCTCGATCGCGTTCTGGACCAGATTGGTCAGGGCCCGCTCGACCGATAGCGGATCTCCAATGACCGTGACCGGATCTCCCTCGGGCTTGAACTCCATCTGATAGCCGGCGGCGAAGGCCAGGGGCGCAAGGTCGACCACGACCCGCTTCGCAATCGCGTTGAGGTCCATGGGCGTGAACGTGTCCGTCTGCTGATCGAGCCGCTCAAGGTCAAGAAGCTGCTCCATCATGGTCGCCAGCCGCGCAACATCCTGGAGGAGGCGCGTCTTCTCTTCGCCCGCCGGCAGGGATGCCAGCCTCGTATTGAGAATGGCGACGGGCGTCCGCAGTTCATGCGCGGCGGCCGCCAGGAAGCGCTTGTGTTGCTCGTAGCCCCTGTCGAGACGTCCAAGGGCGGCATTCACCGCCGTGACTAGCGGCGTGATCTCGACCGGCACGTCATCGAGGGGCAAACGAACACCCCGCCGGTCGATCTCGATGCGCCCGGCCTGCGCCGCTGCCCGGCCCAATCCGGCCAAGGCTCCTCGGACCACCAGCGGAGTGACGAGCAGGGCCGCGACCGCCATCACGGCGAGAACGGGCAGAACCTCCTTGAGGAACACGAGGCTCATCCCCAGGGCCACAAGATAGAGCGATGCCCGGGTCTCGGTGCCCGTCACGACCTGGACCTCGCCAGCTGCGCTGTTCACCCATCTGACCCGTGCCGTGGCGCGGGGAGGATCGCCGATATTCCAGCCCAGCCGGGCCTGGCCGATATGGTCGAGGCTGTCGCCGAGCTGGCTGAAATCCGCAGGAACGGCTCCTTCGGACACGCGGTGGCCCGTGCGGTCCCGGATGACGAACCAGAGATTTGGATTAGAAGCCCGCATCCGGGTCAATTGGCGCGTTGGCCGCAGCACCAGCTTGCCAGTCGGCCCGCGCGCCACCGCGCCTCGCAGGGTCTCAATGGTGCTCTCGACCGATGAGAAGTCGAACAACGCCCCTGTGGCGAACAAGCCAGCGACGATCAGCATGATGGCGGCAGCCTGGAACGCCATGAGCCGCCCGATCAGCCGGCGCTTGAGGGAATACCCGCCATCCATCGTCAGGCGGTTTCGCGGATGAGGTAACCGACTCCGCGAATCCCATCGATCGTCGCGCCGGCATCAGCTTCCGCAAGCTTGCGGCGCAGGCGAGAGACATGGGTATCGAGCGCGTTGGACTGGATCTCGTCATCCAGACCGAACACGGCCTCCATCAGGAAGGTTCGCAAGACCATTCGCCCCATCCGGCGCATCAGGGCTTCCAGCACCAGCAATTCGCGCCGCGGCATGGCGAGCATCTGGCCTGCCACACGGGTCTCGCGGTGCACGAAATCGAAGGAAAGGCGACCGATCCGCACCGTATCGGAGCGCATGCCGGCAGGCCGGCGCAGGAGTGCGCGCAGGCGCGCCAGAAGTTCCTCGAAGGCGAAAGGCTTGCCGAGATAGTCATCGGCTCCATGGTCAAGACCCGCGACCCGGTCGTTCAAGTCCCCACGCGCCGTCAGCATGAGGACCGGCACCGTGTCGCCCTTTGCCCGCAGCCTTCGGACCAGGTCCAGGCCGTCGCCATCGGGCAACTGGCGGTCAAGCAGCACTGCATCATAGATGCCGCAGCTTTCGCTCAGCATTGCCTCTGCATCCGCTCTGGTTGGCAGATGGTCCACGACCATGTCCTGACGGGTCAGCGCAGTGCGCAGCGCTGAAGCCATTGCCGGCTCATCCTCGACCAACAAGATGCGCAAGGCGGAATCTCCCGCTCCTCGGGGGTAACCGCCTATCGAGTGCGGATTGCGCCAACCTTGCATGGAAGCTCGGTCCCGACCTCGCCGGCGAGAGCTCATTCCGGCCTCATCGAGTCCGGCACGCCCCTGCGCCTCCGCATGACAGGCTGGCTCAACCCCGTCGTGGCATCGATGCCGACGGCGCCGCGAAACAGAGCGGTGCACTCATGGAAGCTCCGGGCCCGCTCAACCATTGCGGTGGCCGCCACTGGGATGGACTGCACATGTCATCGAGAATGCTACCCGGCGCCGGGCGAAGCCTCCGCGTTGCGCCTGAAGACGCCTTGGGACGGAGGACCGGCATGCTGGCCTCCGACAACTGGTCTTTCTTCCGCGCCTGGATCGGTGCGCCGTTGCGTGTCGCTTCGGTGACGCCGTCGGGCACCGCCCTGGCGGATCTGATGACACAGGAGGTCACGCCGGAAACCGGGCCTGTCATTGAACTTGGACCTGGAACCGGCGCATTTACCCAGGCGCTCATCAGGCGAGGCGTGCCCGAGCACAACCTGACCCTCGTCGAGTTCGGGCCCGATTTTGCGCGGCTGCTCGAAATGCGCTTTCCCGAGGCCCGTGTGCGCTGGATGGACGCTTCACGCCTTCGCGAAGTCGCTCTTTACGAAGCAGGAGGGGTTGGCGCCGTGATCAGCGGCCTTCCCGTGCTTTCGATGCCGCCACGAAAGGTCATCGCCATTCTCAGGGGCGCGTTTGGCTATTTGCGGCCGGGCGGCGCCTTCTATCAGGTCACCTATACGACGCGCTGCCCCATCCCGAAGCCAATCCTGGATCGCCTCGGCCTTCGCGCAACACGGATCGGCTCGACATTGCGCAACATCCCGCCGGCGGCAGTTTACCGGATTGCCCGGCATCGCCCCTCGCGGTCGAGTCTGGTCTGAAAAGGTCGAACGACAGCTGGATTCAGGCAGGGCGCGAGCGGAGGCGCGCGTTAACGCGCGCCTCCGCTCTGCGTCATCAGGCCGCCTGACTATCCCTCGTTGCAACCGGGCGTTCGAGATCCTGCGTCCAGTCGGTCATCGAGCCGTCATAGAGCGACACCTCGTCGTTCCCCAGAAGTTCGGAAAGCACGAACCAGTTCAGCGCTGCAGTGTGGCCGGTGTTGCAATAGGAAATCGCAGGTCCGTTCGGCACGCTGGAAAACAGGGCCGACAGGTCGCCTGCAGGTTTCAGGCGACCGGTCGAGAGATCGAAGGCCTCTGCGTAGTCACGCGAAATCGCGCCTGGAATATGCCCGGCGCGCGTCGCTTCCGCAGCCTTCTCGCGGCCCTCGAAATAGCTCGCCGAACGGGCGTCGACCAGGGTCGCGAGCCTGCTCTTCGAGGCGACGAGGGCGGCATCGGCAGTGCTGCGCAGCCGCTGCTGCACGACGACGGGATAAGGCTCGGCCGGTTTTGGCGCGGATGGACCGGCTTCGATCGGTCGCGACGGGTCGGCGCTCCACGCCCGGAATCCGCCATCGAGAATGGCCTGCTGGCCATGGCCGATCAGCTTCAAGGTCCAGTAGACCCGCGCAGCTGCGGCGAAGTCGGTCGCGCTGACGCCTGCCGGTACGATGACGACATCGTCATGCGGCTTGATGCCGAGGCTGCCGACCAGCCCGGCCAGATGATCGAGCGGCGGCAGCATGCCCGGTGCATTGCCGACCTTGGCGCGCCAGCCGTCGGCGACGTAATTGGTGTGCACGGCGCCTGGGATATGTCCCGCCTCATAGGCCGCCTTTCCGCCACCATCGACCGATGAGCGGATGTCGAGAACGACGAGGTTGCTGTCGGCCAGGCGCCGGGCCAGGGCCTCAGGCGTGGTCAGTCCGGAGAAGGTATCGCTCATTCCGCCGCCACCTGCTGCAGTTCATCGACAACTTCGAGCGCGTAGCTCATCTCGGCCGTCGCCCCGAGCATGATCGAGGCGGAGCAGTATTTTTCCTTCGACAATGTGACGGCGCGCTCGACCTTGGCTTGCGCCAGCCCGCGGCCGGTCACGCGATAGGAGAGATGGATCTTGGTGAAGACCTTCGGGTCTTCAGTCGCGCGCTCGGCCTCGACTTCGACCTCGCACCCCGTGACGGCTTCGCGGCCCTTCTTGAGGATCGAGACGACATCGAAGCCGGTGCAGCCCGCGAGACCGATCAGCAGCATCTCCATCGGCCGGATGCCGATATTGCGCCCGCCATATTCCGGAGCGCCATCCATGATGATGGCGTGGCCGCTGCCGGCCTCACCCATGAAGGCCATGCCCTCGACCCAGCTTGCCCGTGCTTTCATCGTCGTGTCCTCTCAAAGCCTGACTCGGCGAAAGACTTAAACGGTCGGCGGCGATGAGGCGAGGGTGGTGTCACGCCGCGGCAAACAGGCTGCCATGGGTGATCCGCAAGCGCACCCGTTCGCCGATGGCCGGTGCGACCTGGCTTGCGAGATCGACATCGATCCGCCGGATCAAGCCTTCAACGGCAATCTCGGCGCGCCGCAGCGGCCCGTTGCGGCGCAAATCCTCGACCACGCCGGGGAGGGCGAGCGGGGTATCGTCAACGATGCGCATATGCTGCGGCCGGACATAGAGCGAGGCGGCCCCGCCCTGGTTCTGCTGCAGGCCGCCAAGGACCGGCCGATTGCCGAAGAAGGCCTGCCCGCCGACGACCTCGACAGGGAGCTTGTTCGCCTCGCCCAGGAATTCGCAGACGAAGGGCGTCGCTGGATGGTCATAGACGTCATCGGGCGAACCGACCTGCTCCAGCCGCCCGTCGTTCAGGATCGCGACGCGGTCGGCCAGCTCGAGGGCCTCTTCCTGGTCATGGGTGACGAAGAGGGTGGTGTGGCCGGTGCGCCTGTGAAGGTCGCGCAGCCAGCCGCGCAAATCCTTGCGGACCTTGGCATCGAGCGCTCCAAAGGGTTCGTCGAGCAGCAGCACGCGCGGCTCGATGGCGAGCGCGCGGGCAAGGGCGACGCGCTGGCGCTGGCCACCGGATAGTTGCGTCGGGAAGCGCCGCTCAAGCCCGCCGAGCTGGACGAGTTCGAGCAGTTCGCTGACGCGCCTGGAGATTTCGCTCGCGCTCGGCCTCTCGCTCCGCGGCCGGGCCTTGAGGCCGAAGGCAATGTTGGACGCGACATCCATATGCCTGAACAGCGCGTAGTGCTGGAAGACAAAGCCGATCCGCCGCTCGCGCAGGCTGAGTCGGCGCGTATCGGTTTCGTCGAACAGCACGCGGCCATCATCGGCCTGTTCGAGCCCTGCGATCAGCCGCAGCAGCGTGGTCTTGCCCGAGCCCGATGGGCCGAGCAGCGCGACGAGTTCGCCGGGCTGCACGTCGAGCGAAACGCCGCGGAGGGCGGCAAAATTCGAGAAGCTCTTCTGGACGCTCTCGATGGTTACGGCAACGGACATTGATAGCCTCCGTCAATGGCGCGACTTGGCGGAGATCGCATCCGCGAAGTGCCATTCGAGATAGGTCTTGAGGGCGAGCGTCACCAGTGCAAGCCCGGCCAGCAACGAGGCGACGGCAAAGGCAGCGACGCTGTTGTATTCATTGTAGAGAATCTCGACATGCAGCGGCATCGTCGTGGTCAGCCCCCTGATCCGGCCGGACACGACCGTGACGGCGCCGAACTCGCCCATGGCGCGTGCGTTGCAGAGCAGCACGCCATAGAACAGGCTCCACTTCACATTCGGCAGCGTGATGGTGAGGAAGGTGCGCCAGGGCGAGGCGCCCAGCGTCAGGGCCGCCTCTTCGTCGCTCGAGCCGAGCGCCTGCATGTGCGGAATCAACTCGCGCGCAACGAAGGGGAACGTGACGAAGATCGTCGCCAGCACCAGCCCGGGCAGCGCGAAGATGATCTCGATATCATGGGCCTTGAGCCAGGGCCCGAGAAAGCCCTGCGCGCCGAAGAGCAGAACATAGACCAGGCCCGAGATCACCGGAGAGACCGAGAAGGGCAGGTCGATGAAGCTGATCAGCAGGCTCTTTCCCCGGAACTCGAACTTGGCGATGGCCCAGGCGGCGGCGACGCCGACGACTAGATTGAAGGGCACCGCGATGGCGGCGACCAGCAGGGTCAGGCGAACGGCGCTCAGGGCATCCGGCTCCGTAATGCTCTCCAGGAAGAGCCCATATCCCTTCGCAAAGGCTTCGATGAAGACCGCGATCAGCGGCAGGAAGAGGAACAGCAGCAGAAAGCCCAGTGCCAGGCTCAACAGCAGGGCGCGGATCCAGAAGCCGTCGCGCAGCGCGCGGTCGGTCTTGTAGATGGCGGCCGGCAGCGGCGTGTCAGACATGACCCAGTCTCCCGCGGCTCCAGGACTGGATTCCATTGATCGCCAGGATCAGCGCGAAGGAGACGATCAACATGATCGTCGCGACGACGGAAGCCCCCGCATAGTCGAACTGTTCCAGCCGGATCACGATCAGGAGCGGGGCGATCTCGGAGAACATCGGCACGTTGCCCGCGATGAAGATCACCGAGCCGTATTCGCCGACGGCACGGGCGAAGGCGAGGACGAAGCCGGTCAGCAACGCTGGCACGATACCGGGAAGGATGACCCTGAAAATGGTGCGCAACCGGCTGGCGCCAAGCAGTGCGGCGGCCTCCTCGATATCCGCATCGGCTTCCTCCAGCACTGGCTGCACGGTCCGCACCACGAAGGGCAGGCCGATGAAGACGAGCGCCACCATGACGCCGAGCGGGGTATAGGCGACCTTGATGTTGTAGGGAGCCAGCAGGGCACCGATCCAGCCGTTCGGCGCGTAGATCGAGGCGAGGGCGATGCCTGCGACAGCGGTCGGCAGCGCGAAGGGCAGGTCGACCGCGGCATCGAGCAGCCGCCGGCCGGGGAAGCGGTAGCGCACCAGAACCCAGGCGATGATCAGCCCGAAGATGGCGTTGAGGATCGCGGAAAACAGGGCAGCGCCAAAGGACAGCTTCAAGGCAGCCTGGGTGCGGGCCGAGGTGATGATCGCCCAGATATCAGCGGGGCCAGCGCTTGCCGCCTTGAGGAAGAGTGCCGCGAGCGGGATGAGCACGATCAGCGACAAGGCGCTGATCGTGATGCCGAGCGACAACCCGAAACCGGGAAGGATGCTAGGCTGCCGCCAGGAGCTGGCCGTTACCGCCACGCGGTCACCGCGCCGGCTTGTAAAGCTGATCGAAGGTCCCGCCATCGGCGAAATGATCCTTCTGTGCCTTGGTCCAGCCACCGAAAACGGTGTCGATGGTGATCAGCTCAAGCTTGGGGAAACGCGCGAGGTCCTCAGCTGCCGCGGCCTCCGTATTGCGCGGCCGGTAGAAGTTCTTCGCGATGATGGCCTGTGCAGCCGGCGTATAGAGGAATTCGAGATAGGCCTGGGCTGCGGCACGCGTTCCCTTGGCATCGACATTGCCGTCGACGATCGTCACCGGCGGCTCTGCCAGGATCGAAAGCGAGGGCACGACGATGTCGAACTTGTCGGCGCCGAATTCCTGCAGCACGAGGAAGGCCTCGTTTTCCCATGACAGGAAGACGTCACCCTGGCCGCGCTGGGCGAAGGTCGTGGTCGAGCCGCGCGCGCCCGTGTCGAGCACCGGCACGTTCTTCAGCACGGCGGCGATATAGTCCCGCACCTTCGCCTCGTCCTTGCCATAGGCCTTCTCGGCCCAGGCCCAGGCCGCGAGATAGTTCCAGCGTGCGCCACCCGAAGTCTTGGGATTCGGGGTGATGACGCTGATGCCAGGCTTGGCGAGGTCGCCCCAGTCCTTGACGGCCTTGGGGTTGCCCTTGCGGGTCAGGAACACGATCGTCGAGGTGTAGGGAGAGGAGTTCTGCGGCAAGCGCTTTTGCCAGTCGAGCGGGATCTTCTTCGAGCGCTCGGCAACGGCGTCGATGTCGCCCGCCAGCGCCAATGTCAGCACGTCGGCATTGAGCCCGTCGATCACCGTGCGGGCCTGGGCGCCCGAACCACCATGCGACTGGCGGATCGTCAGCTTCTGCCCCGTCTTCTTCTGCCACTCGGCGGTGAAGGCGGTGTTGATGGCGCGGTAGAGTTCGCGGGTCGGATCATAGGAGACGTTGAGCAACTCGCTCTGGGCGCGAGCGCCGCTGACGATACCGAAGCAGATGGAAAAGGCGCCGACGATCAGGGCTGCCTGGATTATCCGGCGAATGCGCTCTTGCGTCATGTCAGTGCTCCGTCGAAATCAATGCCGTCAGCTCATATGAGCGGGCAACCGTTCTGAATAACAAACAAAGCGTACTGAATTGGCGGTATTTCCTCAACCTACCGGTGCAGGTAGCCCCTTCCAAACTTTGCCCCGTCCGGAGAAAACGTCTCTCCTTTCAAGGCGTTCCAAGGCAGATGCGGCAATCGCGTCGTTCAGGCGGGGCCGGACACAAACCCGCATATCGGGCGTCCGCCGATTCGATCGGCCGGTCAGGCGCTGCGCAGAGTCTGCAGATCGAGCGCCTCGGCTGCAACACCTTCGAGCGCGCGTCCGATCAGCACAAGCAGCGGCCCTTTGGGCGGCAGCTCGCCAAGCCGCTCCGGCAGGGTGGCGATCGTTGCGCGCAAACGCGCTTCGCCGGGCTGCGTCGCGGCGACCACTGCGATCGCCGGCGTCTCGGGGGCGAGACCAGCGGCAATCGCCTGCTCGCGGAAGGCGGCCAGGGTGTTCCGCGCCATATAGATCACGGTCGTCGCATGAGGATCGGCAAGAGCTCGCCAGTCGAGATCCTCGGGCAGCGTCCCCGTGCGGGCATGGCCGGTCACGAACTGCAACCGCCTGGCATGGTCGCGATGGGTCAGGGAGAGGCCGAGTGATGCCGCCGCCCCCTGAGCCGCCGAGATGCCGGGCACCATGACGACGGGAATACCGGCCCGGGCGCAGGCTTCGATCTCCTCGCCGGCGCGGCCGAAAATGCCGGGATCGCCGCCCTTCAGCCGCACGACATGCTTGCCGTGGCTCGCGAGCGAAACGATCAGCGCGTTGATGTCGTCCTGCTTGACGGAGGGACCATAGCCGGTCTTGCCGACCAGCATGCGCTTGGCCTCGCGGCGGGCGAATTCCAGCACGCCCGCGGAGACGAGGTCGTCATAGAGGATGATGTCGGCGCTCTGCAGCGCGCGGATCGCCTTCAGGGTCAGCAATTCCGGATCGCCGGGGCCAGCGCCGACGAGCGTGACCCTGCCGATGCCCTGATGGCCGCTCTCGAGACGGTCGAGTGCGGCAAAGAGCTCCGCTTCGTCGTGGGATTGCGGCGCGCGTTCCGGTTCTGCCATGGCGCGGCGGGTGAATTTCTCCCAGAAGGCACGACGCAGCGCGAAGGGCAGGTCGCGGGCCTGAACTGCAGGCCGCCACTCCTTGGCGGCCTGCGCCCAGTCCTTGAGACCGGCGGGAAGGAGGGCTTCGATCTTGGTACGGATGGTCTGGCCAAAAACGGGCGAAGCGCCGTCGGTCGAGATCGCGACGACCAGCGGGGACCGATTCACGACCGACCCGAAGGCGAAGTCGCAGAATTCCGGCTTGTCGACGACGTTGACCGGCACGCCGGCCTGCCGTGCGGCGGACGCGAAGGCGTGTGCCTCCTCGTCCTCTTCGATCTCGCCGATGGCCAGCGCCGCGCCATCGAAGTCGCCCGGCTGCCAGTGGCGGCTGTACAGGGTGATCCCGGCGGCAGCCGGGTCAGCGACGAGACTGTCGAACAGCTCCGTCTCCACCCCGGCAAGAATGAGGAGATCGGCTCCAGACGCCGCGAGCAACTCGGCCTTCCAGAGCGCACCTTCGCCCGTACCCGCCAGCAAGACCTTGCGCCCGTCCAGCTTGTGGAACAGCGGCAACGTCGCCAGCCGCTCGATGCGGCGCGCAGTCGTCGGTTCGGGCGCTCTTTGCGTCATCGCGTGGTTTCTGCCGCCTTCAGGTCGACCGGCCGATCCGGTGCGCCAGCCGGCGGCATCAACAACCAGAATCCGGCAAGCGCAAGGATGATAAGCCGAAAGCAAATATCGAACCAGCGTTCATAGGGGCGAGGCGGAATCGCGCGCAACAGGTCGCCGTCCATGCAGTCCTCCCTCAAATCCTCACCCTCGCGGGCGCGCTGGCAGCCTGCCTCGCTCTGCGAGAACCTGGCCATGAATCAACCTGCTGCAGCGCGGGCCGCGCGCCGCTGGTCGAGAATGTTGCGGCTGTCGCCGTAGCCGCGCTGATAGCCATGGCTGATCCGGCTGGCCGCGCTCAGCCATTGCTCGACCGGCTGGCGCGCCGCACTGGTCTCCGGCAGTTCGATCTCGTCGAAGCCGCATGAGAGCGCATAGGCGAACTGGTCGGCGATCAAGGGGCCGCTGGCGCGCAGGGTTCCGGTGAAGCCGTGGTTGCGAATGAGCTTGGCCAGGCTGAAGCCGCGCCCGTCCGAGAAGGCCGGGAAGGCAACGCTCACCAGCGAGAGCTGCCGGAGGACAAGCTTGAGTTCGGCGATCCGAATATGATTGGGCACGCTCACGCCGATGCGCTGGTCACGGGCTTTCTGCCGCAGCGCGTCCGGCAAAGCCTCCCAGTCGACGAGGGCGTGCGAGAGGTTGTCGATGGCCGCCCCTTCGCTGCGCGTCCAGACATCCGTCTTGGTGCCGGAGCGATCAAGCAACAGCATGCGCGGTCTCCTGGAATGCGGCTTTGAAAGGTCCAAGGCCGAGCCGGCGGACGGCATCGATAAAGCTCTCGTTCGCCTGGCGCGTCCCGACATAGACATTGACGATGCGTTCGATCGCATCGGGCACGTCCTCGGCGGCAAGGCCAGGGCCCAGAATCTCGCCGATGGCCGCGTTCTCGGTCGCGTCGCCACCGAGCGTGATCTGGTAGGATTCGATGCCGCGCTTCTCCAGGCCGAGAATGCCGATATGGCCGACATGGTGGTGGCCGCAGGCATTGATGCAGCCGGAGATCTTGATGTTCAGCTCTCCGATCTGGCGCTGACGCTCGGCATCCGCGAAGCGATGCTGGATGGCCTGGGCGATCGGGATCGAGCGCGCTGTCGCCAGCGCGCAATAATCGAGCCCGGGGCAGGAGATGATGTCGGTGATCATCCCGACATTGGCGGAGGCCAGGCCCGCTTCGCCGAGCTTCTGCCAGATCGCAAAGAGATCGCGTTGGCGCACATGCGGCAGGACGAGGTTCTGCGCATGGGTGACGCGCAGTTCGTCATGCGAATACTGCTCGGCCAGGTCGGCAACGAGCCGCATCTGCTCAGAGGTCGCGTCGCCCGGCGCCTGGCCTATCGGCTTCAGCGAAATGGTCAGCGCTGCATAGCCAGGGGCCTTATGCGGAGCTGTGTTGACCTCCACCCAGCGCGCGAAGGCGGGATTTGTGGCCTTGGTCGCTTCCAGCACGCGGCTGACGGCGGGCAGGGCCTCGTAGGTTGGCGGAGCGAAATAGGCGGCGATGCGTGCGACTTCCGCAGGGTCGGCATTGACGGAGGGACCGTCGAGCCGTGCGAACTCCTCCTCGACGCGCCGCGTGAATTCCTCGGCGCCAATCTCGTGGACCAGGATTTTGACCCGAGCCTTGTACTTGTTGTCGCGGCGGCCTTCGAGATTATAGACCCGCATGATCGCCTCGAGATAGGCGAGGAGGTCGGCCTTGGGCAGATAGTCGCGCACCACCTTGCCGATCATCGGCGTGCGGCCGAGACCGCCGCCGACACTGACCTCATAGGAGATGGCATTGGTGTCCGGGTGCCGCCGCAGGCGCAGGCCGATGTCATGCGCCTTGATCACGGCCCGGTCATGCTCGGCCCCTGTCACCGCGATCTTGAACTTGCGCGGCAGGTAGCTGAACTCGGGATGCAGGCTCGACCATTGCCGGATCAGTTCGGCGGTCGGGCGCGGGTCCTCGATCTCGTCCTGCGCGACACCGGCGAAATGATCGGCCGTGACATTGCGGATGCAGTTGCCCGAGGTCTGGATGCAATGCATCTCGACCTCGGCAAGGAGATCCAGGATCTCCGGGATGTCACGCAGTTTCGGCCAGTTGAACTGCAGGTTCTGGCGCGTGGTGAAATGGCCATAGCCGCGGTCATAGCGTTCGCCGATCAGGGCGAGCTGGCGCAATTGGCGCGAAGACAGCGTGCCGTAGGGCACCGCAATGCGCAGCATATAGGCGTGGAGCTGCAGGTAGACACCGTTCTTCAGCCGCAGCGGCTTGAACTCGTCCTCGGTCAGCGAACCATTGAGCCGGCGGCCGACCTGATCCCGGAACTGGGCGACCCGCTCGCGGACGAAGCGCGCATCGAATTCATCGTAGCGATACATGTCTCAGGCCCTCCGCTCGGCTGCGATACCGTCCCCGGCCTGCTTGCCGAGATCGGGACGGTTGCTCGGTCCGAGCGTCTTCATGCGTTCGCGATAATGCCGTGGCACCGGCCCGCCGGCCTCGATCGCGACATCGACGAGGTAGGCATCGACGACATGCTGGGCTGCGAATTCGCTGACGGCATAGGCCTCCAGCCGCGCCGCTGCCGCATCGTCGGCTGCGACCAGCGCAAGCGCGGGATCGCGCGTCCAGGCGAGCGCACCGGCGGCAGCAACCGAAGCGAAAACGACATCGCCATCAAGCAGATCATTGGCGAGAAGGATTGCCGGAAGAGGCGGGCGCTTGGGGGCAGCGGCCATCACGCAGCCTCCGCCAGGGTCAGCGTCAGGCCGTCGAGATCATCGGACCAGATGATCTGGCACGAGAGCCGGGAGGTCCGTTCAATCAGCGGCAGCGTATCGAGTGCGTCGATCTCGTCCTCGCGCGGCTCGGGCAGGCGCTCGGCCCATTCCGGCGAGACGATGACATGGCAGGTGGCGCAATCGCAGGAACCGCCGCAGACGCCTTCGATCCCGACGCGATAGTCGCGCAGGATTTCCATGACCCGCCAGCCTTCGACGGCCTCGAGTTCATGCGGCTGACCCTGCCGGTCGATGACGTTGAGAATGGCCACCTTCAGCGCTCACCTTGTTCGCTATTCCGAACATCTCAAATACGGCAGCGCAGCGGTGGGTTCAATTCACGCCTGGTAGCGTGTTTTTTCTTATTCCCGTTGAAAAGGAGGATATTTGTCTTTGCCGCAGCTGCAGAAGGGGCGGGGGCGAAATAATCCTCTCACCGCCAAGATGACGCTAGACCAGTCCGCCGAGCCGGTAACCGACGCCGGGTTCGGTCTCGATCAGCTTCGGGCTCGTCGGGTCCTGCTCGAGCTTCTGGCGGAGCTGACCGACGAAGACGCGGAGATACTGCACATCGTGCTCATGTGCCGGCCCCCAGACGGCAGTGAGGATCTGGCGATGGGTCAGTACCCGGCCATTGCCGCCGGCGAGCGAGGCGAGCAGGTCATATTCCTTTGGTGACAGCTTCACATGCGTACCGTCGCGGCTGACGCGTCGATTGACGAGATCGATCTCGACGGCGCCCGAGCGGATCACCGCGTCCGCACCCTGACGCTCGATGCGGTGACGCAGCGCCACGCGCAGCCGTGCCAGCAATTCGCCGACCCCGAACGGCTTTTCGACATAGTCATCGGCACCGGCATCGAGCGCATCGATCTTCTCGGTCTCGCGATCCCGCGCCGAGAGGATGATCACCGGGCCGTCATAAAAGGCCCGCGCCTTGGCCAGCGCCTCCTTGCCGTCCATGTCGGGCAGACCGAGATCGAGCACGACCGCATCCGGCGGCTTTCGTGCAAGCTCGCGCAGGCCGGCTGCGGCGTCATCGGCGCGAACCGGCTCGTAACCGGCGGCATCGAGCGCCGGAGCCAGGAAGCGATGGATCTGAGGTTCATCGTCGATGACGAGGATACGAGGGCGAAAGGCTGTCATGTCGTGACTCCGGGCGCGCTGTCCTTGCGCAAGCTGATCAGGATGCGGGTGCCGCCGGGTGTTCCGTCCGGACGGTCCTGGATCGGGCTCGCGGCTGCGATCCGCCCGCCCATCGCCTCGACGAAGCCCTTTGAGATGGCGAGGCCGAGGCCGGCGCCCTTGCCGCGTTCCCCGCCACGGTCGGTCGATTCCTCGAGCCTGCGGAACTTCTCGAAGACGCGTTCCAGCTCGGCAGTGGGAATACCGCGACCTTCATCCTCGATCGAGATCACGACATTGCCCCTGTCTTCATAGGCCGCCGTCTCGATCAACGAACCGTCCTCGCTATAGGTGATGGCATTTTCCAGGATGTTGACCAGAGCCTGCTCGAGCAGGCCAGGGTCGGCCCGTACGGCCGAAAGCGCAGCGGGAAAATCGCGCTGGACGCGGCGGTGATCGAGGCGGCGCGAGACGCGCTCGATCGCTGCGGCAATCACGTCGCGCACATCGGTCCAGTCGCGGCGCGTCACCAGCGCTCCGCCTTCCAGCCGCGACATGTCGAGCAGATCGCCGACATAACGATTGAGCCTTTCGGCCTCCTCGCGGATCGAGAGCAGCAGGTCGTCGCGCACCGCGGGCTCGACCGTCTTGCCGAAGTCGATCAGCGTCGTCGCCGATCCGAGCACCGTCGCCAGCGGCGTGCGCAGATCATGGCTGACGGAGTTGAGCAGCGCCGAGCGCAGCCGATCACTGCGGCGGAGCGCCTCGGCATCGACGGCCGCGGCGGCCAGTTCGGCCCGCTCCAGCGCGATCGCCCCCTGATCGAGCAGCGCCAGCGCGAAGCGTTCGTTCTCGGCATCGAGCAGCGCTTGCGGTTCGAATCCGACGACGCCCGAGCGCGAGCGCACGCCCTGCAGCGCGCGGAATGTCCAGGCAGCATTGGGCAAGGTGCCGGTGCCGGCGCCGGCAGGCTCGCCGCGCGTCCAGGTCCAGCGCGCCGCGGTCATGTCTGCTGTGCTGAGCGCCTCGAGCGCAGGCGCTCCGGCCGCCGCGGCGATTTCCTCGCCATGCGGTAGGAAGACGACGATTTTGCCGGACGTCGCGGCCGAAAGCTGCTCGGCCAGGATCGTGGCTGCATCCTCCTTGCGCGCGGCTCCCGACAGCCGCCGGCTCGCGGCGAGCAATGCGGTGATCGCCGAGGCTCGTCGCGCCGTCGCCCTGGCCTGATCCCGGACCCGCCCCGTCAGGCCACCCGTCGTCATCGCCACCGCGAAGAAGACGAGGAATGTCAGGACATCCGCTGGATGGCCGATCCAGAAGCTCAGCAGCGGCTCGAGGAAGAAGAAATTATAGGCAACCGCGGCGAAGGCTGCGGCCGTGACGGCTGGCCAGAGACCGAATGCGAGTCCCGATATCAGCACGCTGACCATGAACAGCATGGCGAGATTGGCATTCTCGACACGGTTCTGGATCATCTCCCCGATAAGGATCGTGCCACCGATCAGCGCAGCGGAGGCGAGGTGGCCGCCCCATTGCAGCGCGCGCTTCGGAACTGGGGACGACGGGACGGCAGGCCCGGACGCGCTCTCGGTGATGATGTGCAGCGCCGCGCCGTTCTGTGCCTCGAGCAGGGCTGGCGCCAGCGACCGGTGGAACCAGGCGCGCCAGCCCCGGCGGTGCGACTTGCCGACGACGATCTGGGTGACGTTGTTGCGCCTGGCATAGTCCAGCACGGTGGCGACGAGATCGTCGCCTGTCAGCACGACATTGGCTGCGCCGAGCTGTTCGGCGAGCTTGAGCGCTTCCGACAGGCTGCGGCCGCGAGCAGAATCCGGCTCGACGCGGTTCGGCCGCTCGACATGCGCCACCGTCCAGGGCGCGTCCATCATCATGTCGGAGAGGCGCCGTCCCGCGCGCACCAGCGAACTCGCCATGGCGTCCGGCCCGATCAGGACCAGGATGCGCTCGCCGGCCGCCCAGGGGCCTTCGACGCCGGCACGCTTCATCGCCTGGCTGAGCTGGTCGTCGACGGTCTGGGCAGCGCGGCGCAAGGCCAGTTCGCGCAGCGCCGTCAGGTTCTCGGGCTTGAAGAAATTGTCGGCGGCGAGCCGCGCCGTCTCGGGCAGATAGACTTTGCCCTCTGCCATGCGCTGGCGCAGTTCGGTCGGGGTGATATCGATCAGCTCGATCTCGTCCGCCCGGCTGAGGACGCTGTCCGGCACCGTTTCACGCTGGCGCACGCCGGTGATCTTCCAGACCACGTCGACGAGGCTCTCCAGATGCTGGACGTTCAGCGTCGTCCAGATGTCGATACCGGATTCGAGCAGTTCCTCGACATCCTGCCAGCGTTTCGGGTGGCGGCTGCCGGGAGCGTTGGAATGGGCATATTCGTCGACGAGCAGGAGGCGCGGCTTGACGGCCAGCGCCGCATCGAGGTCGAACTCCAGCAAGGTCCGGCCGCGATGCTCGATCGGTCGGCGCGCCATGACCTCGAGACCGTCGAGCAGGGCCTCGGTCTCCCGCCTCCCATGGGTCTCGACCACGCCGACAAGGACCTCGCCATGCTCGGCCTGGGCGCGGCGGCCCTGGGACAGCATCTCGTAGGTCTTGCCGACGCCTGGAGCCATGCCCAGAAAAATCTTGAGCCGGCCGCGTTTGCGGCCGGCCTGCGCCAGAAGGGCATCGGGATCGGGGCGTCCCTGCTCCCGGAATCTGGTCTCGTCTGCAGTCATAACGCTGGGCTCATGGCGCCTTAGCTTGCGGCTTCGGATAACGCGCGTCGAGGGCGAGATTCGCGGTCAGCACGTTTACACGCGAACGACCGAGAAAGCCGAAGGTCGGCCCCTGCGTGTTCGCTGCGATGATCGCCGCAACCTGGTCCGGGGCGATGCCGCGGGTTTTGGCGATGCGAGCGACCTGGCGGTCCGCGTTCTCCGGCGAGATATGGGGATCCAGACCCGAAGCGGAAGCGGTAACCGCATCGGCCGGCAAGGACCCTTTCCCGTCGGCCTCCCGCAGCGCCTCGGCATCCGCCTTGATCCGTGCAGCGAGGTCCTCGTTCATGGGGCCCAGATTCGAGCCCGATGAGCCCGCTGCATCATAGCCGTCCTTGCCGGCGGCGGAGGGGCGGGGACGCAGATAGGCGTCGCCCTTGAAGTTCTGGCCGATCCACTGCGAACCGACGATCTCGCCTTGGGTATTGCGGATCAGAGAACCGCCGGCCTGGGACGGGAAGGCCGCGCCGGCGATACCGGTCACGCCGAGCGGGTAGGCAAGGCCGAGGACGAGGGTGAAGAACACCATCGAGGCGATGGCAGGACGAAGATGGGACAACATGGTTGGTGCTCCTTGTCCGCGGCGTCAGGCGAGCTTCAGGGCTGTGACGATCATGTCGATCAGCTTGATGCCGACGAAGGGCGCGATCAGCCCGCCGATGCCATAGAGGGTGAGGTTGCGCGAGAGCAGCTTGGCGGCGCCGATGGCGCGATAGCGCACGCCGCGCAGGGCCAGCGGGATCAGCGCGATGATGACCAGCGCGTTGAAGATCACGGCCGAGAGGATGGCGCTATGCGGGCTCGTGAGCCCCATGACGTTGAGGGCGCCCAAGGCCGGCAGCGCGGCCACGAACAGGGCCGGGATGATCGCGAAATATTTGGCGACGTCGTTGGCGATCGAGAAAGTGGTCAGTGCTCCGCGCGTGATCAGGAGCTGCTTGCCGACCTCGACGATCTCCAGGACCTTGGTCGGATCGCTGTCGAGATCGACCATGTTGCCCGCCTCGCGGGCGGCCTGCGCCCCGGTCTGCATGGCCACGCCGACATCGGCCTGCGCGAGCGCCGGGGCATCATTGGCGCCGTCGCCGCACATCGCGACGAGACGGCCCTTGGCCTGCTCGGTGCGGATCATGCGCAGCTTGTCCTCCGGGGTCGCCTCGGCGAGAAAATCGTCGACGCCGGCTTCGGAAGCGATGGCCGCAGCGGTGACGGGATTGTCGCCGGTGATCATCACGGTGCGCACACCCATGCGGCGAAGATCGGCGAAGCGATCCTTGACGCCGGGCTTCACCACATCCTTGAGGTGGATGACGCCGACCAGCGCACCGTTCTCGCTGACCGCGAGCGGCGTGCCGCCCGAGCGGGCGATGCGGTCGACCGCGTGGCGCATCTCGGCCGGGACCTGGCCGTCGCGCAGATCGAGCATGGTCAGCACGGCATCGACCGCGCCCTTGCGCCAGGACTGGCCGTTATCGTCGAGGCCCGACTGACGCGTCGTCGCGCTGAAGGCGATCGCGGTCGCATGGTCCGGGATGCTGGCAGTAATGCCTTGCTCCCGCGCCAATTCGACGATCGAGCGACCCTCGGGGGTCTCGTCGGCGAGAGAGGCCATGAGCGCGGCGCGCAGCGCATTGTCCGGGCGAACGCCCGGCGCCGGGATGACCTCGACGGCCATGCGGTTGCCGAAGGTGATCGTGCCGGTCTTGTCGAGCAGCAGCGTGTCGATGTCGCCCGCGGCTTCGACTGCGCGCCCGGAGGTCGCGAGCACGTTGACCTTGAGCAGCCGGTCCATGCCTGCGATGCCGACCGCGCTGAGCAATCCGCCGATCGTGGTCGGGATCAGCGTGACGAAGAGCGCACCGAGCACCATGGGATCGAGCGAGATGCCGGAGAAGGCACCAAGGCCGGTCAGGGTGACGACGGCTACCAGGAAGACCAGCGTCAGGCCGGCGAGCAGCACGGCAAGCGCAAGCTCGTTCGGGGTCTTGCGCCTGTCGGCGCCTTCCACCATCGCGATCATGCGATCGAGGAAGGAGGAGCCCGGCTGCGACGTGACCTTCATCTTGATCCAGTCGGAGACCACCGTGGTGCCGCCGGTGACGGCCGAGCGGTCGCCACCGCTCTCCCGGATCACCGGAGCGGATTCGCCGGTGATCGCGGCCTCGTTGACCGAGGCGACACCCTCGACGATCTCGCCATCGGCCGGGATCACGTCGCCGGCCTCGACCAGCACGAGATCGCCCGGAACGAGCTTGTGGGCCGCGGTCGGGATCATCGCATTCCGCTCAGGGTCGATGATCAGCTTGGCCTTGGTGGTGACGCGGGCGGCACGGAGCGAATCTGCCGCCGCCTTGCCGCGCCCTTCGGCAATGCTCTCGGCAAAATTGGCGAAGAGCACGGTGAGCCAGAGCCAGGCCGCGATCTGGATCGGAAACCCGGCAGGTGCGCCGGCGGAAAGGGCGACCGCGGCGGAAACCGTCGCGAGCGCCGCGACGACCTCCGTGGCCAGGATCACGGGATTTCCGGTGAGCTTGCGCGGGTCGAGCTTGACGAAGGCGCTCTTCAGCGCCGTCAGCACGACGCCCTGGTCGAAGCTGGAGGATTTGACGAAGGACATACTCATGGAAGCTTTCCTTTGTCGGCTCAACGAGCCGCCGCAAGCACCTGGAAGTGCTCGACGATTGGTCCGAGCGCGAGCGCCGGGAAGAATTGCAGGCCACCCAGGATCAGGATGATGCCGATCAGCAGGCCGACGAAGAGCGGGCTGTCAGAAGGCAGAGTGCCGGCGGTGGGCTGGAGTTTCGGCTTGGCCGCGATAGCGCCCGCGATGGCGAGCACCGGAATGGCATAGGCGAAGCGGCCGAGCAGCATCGCGATGCCGAGCGTGGTGTTCCACCAGGGCGCATTGGCGGTCAGGCCGGCATAGGCCGAGCCGTTGTTTCCCGTCGCCGAGGAGTATGCGTAGAGGATTTCGGTCAGACCGCGCGGCCCCTTGTTGAGCAGTCCCTCGAGCGCGACCGGCAGCACCGCAGCGATCGCGGAGAAGCCGAGGATCGAGAGAGGCAGGATGAGCACCGCCAGCATCGCGAACTTGATCTCACGTGCCTCCACCTTCTTGCCGAGATATTCCGGTGTACGCCCGACCATCAGGCCGGCGACGAAGACCGCGAGCAGCGCCATCACCACCATGCCGTAAAGGCCGGAACCGACGCCGCCGGGCAGAATCTCGCCGAGCTGCATCAGGAACATCGCAACGCCGCCTCCGAGCGGCATGTAGCTGCCATGCATGGAATTGACCGAGCCGTTCGAGGCACCCGTGGTCTGGGCGGCCCACATGGCCGACGTGGCGGCGCCGAAGCGGACTTCCTTGCCTTCCATGTTGGCCGAGGCATCGGGGATGCCAGCGGCGATCATTGCCGGCTGCGGCGTCAGCGTCTCGGACGCGTAGATGGCCGAGGCCGCGACGCCGACGAGGATCGCCATGACCGCGATCAGCGCGCGCGCCTCGCGGCGTGCACCGGCGACACGGCCAAAGGCGATGACCGTGCCGAAGGCGAGCGCGTTCAGTGAAACCACCTCGATCAGGTTGGTCAACGGCGTCGGATTCTCGAGCGGGTGCGCCGAGTTGACGTTGAAGATGCCGCCGCCATTGGTGCCCCATTGCTTGATGGCTTCCTGGCTCGCGGTCGGGAACAGCGAGATCACCTGCTTCGCGCCTTCGACGGTCGAAGCCTCGACATTGGCGAGCAGCGTCTGCGGCACACCGGCCGCGACCAGCGCAAGGGCTGTGACGATGGACAGCGGAAGCAGGACGTAGAGGACCGAACGGGTCAGATCGACCCAGAAATTGCCGAGGCCCTCGCCCCGATCCGCAGCGAAGGCGCGCGACAATGCAGCGGCGACCGCGAGGCCAGCGCCGGCCGAGACGAAATTCTGCACGGTGAGCCCAGCCATCTGGCTGAGATTGCTCATCGTTGTCTCGCCGCCATAGGACTGCCAGTTCGTGTTGGTGACGAAGCTGACGGCGGTGTTGAAGGCGAGGTGCGGCGACAGCCCGTCAAAGCCTTGCGGATTGAGCGGCAGCACGCCCTGCAGGCGCAGCATCCCGTAGAGCAGCGCAAACCCGGCGGCGCTGAAGGCAATCAGCGCGCCGGCATAGCCGAACCACCCTTGCTGCCGGTTGCGGTCGACGCCGAAGGCTGCATAGGCCACGGCTTCGACCGGTTTCAGCACCGGATCGAGCCAGGTTCGTTCGCCCGCCCAGACGCGAGCCATGAAGATTCCAAGTGGCCAACCCACGGCCACAGTCAGCGCGATCGTGAAAACGATCTCGGCCCAGCCCCGCCAGTCCATGCGAGGTCTCCTTTATGAAAGCTGTGTCAGAAGCGGTCGGGGCGCAGCAGCGCAGCGACCATGTAGACCGCGAGCCCAAGCGCCGCGGCCCCGTAAAGCCAGGTGAGCGCCATGGTCGTCAGACCTTGCGCAACTGCGCAGCATAGGCCGCGAAGAGCCCGAAGGCTCCGAGCCCGAGCGCGATGAAGACGATGTCGGCCATGGCCAATCTCCAGTCAGGTTAGACCGGAGATGTGGTGCCTGGGGCAGTAAGGGGTCGAGGGGAAAGGCAGGGGGGAGGCATAAGGGTTCCATAAAGGTCGCCTGCAGCAACGATCTTTCGCTGGTCACTGGCGTTGGGCCTTGCAGAGGCCAGCGGAGCGATGGTCATGACCATTCAGGAGATGCCGGCATCAAAGGCCTATCGCCTGCTTGAGGCCGGACCGATCGTTCTCGTCACGACATCGGACGAGGGGCGGCCGAACGTCATGACCATGGGTTTCCACATGGTGATGCAGCATGCGCCGCCGTTGATCGGCTGCATCATCGGCCCGTGGGATCACAGCTACAAGGCGTTGCGGGCGAGCGGCGAGTGCGTGATAGCGATCCCGACAGTCGACCTCGCCCGAAAGGTGGTCGATATCGGCAATTGCTCGGGCGGTGAGATCGACAAGTTCAAGCGCTTCCGGCTCACTGCCAAGCCGGCGAAGGACGTCACGGCGCCGTTGATCGGCCAATGCCTCGCCAATATCGAGTGCCGCGTTGCCGATCGGAGCCTGATCGAGCGCTACAATCTGTTCATTCTGGAAGCCGTGCGGATCTGGGTTGACCCGGAACGGAAGGAACGCCGGACCCTGCATCATCGCGGCGACGGTACCTTTGCGGTCGATGGCAAGATCATCGACCTGCGCGAGCGCATGGTGCTGTGGAAGCAGATCCAGGGCTAGGCCCAACGCACGCCGCGCCGCGTGTGCAGGGGGCTCGAAGCTGCACTCACCAGAACAAGGGGCGTCCCCCATAGGGGTAATAGCCCCACCCGGGCCCTCCTGCTTGTTCGAAGCGATAGAGGCGTGCAGCCGAGCGTGCCAAATCGACGTCGAGCAGGCATTTGGCAAATGCGTCAGTGCCTGGCCGGAAGCCATAGGATCGGCAACGCACTTCGTCGGCGCTACGCTGTTCTGCCGCAGTGATGGTTTGACAGGCAGCGAGGCCGCCGGAGATCAACACCATGGCGAGTAACGAGGCTCTCTTCATGATGCGGCTCCTATCCAGGCAACGGCTTGATAACTTTTGCCGCATTGATGGCCAAGATATGGCTAGGCTCAGGACCTATTAATTTTGCTTGAGATGTGATTCACGGTGTCCTGGAGGATGCCGTGATGGATGATTTGTTTCTGCTGAGCGAGCGGCAGATGACGCGGATATCGCCGCATTTTCCGCTGTCGCATGGCGTGCCACGGGTTGATGATCGGCGTGTGGTGAGCGGGATCGTCTACGTCATCCGCAACGGCCTGCAGTGGAAGGACGCGCCCAAGGGCTACGGTCCCCACAAGACACTCTACAATCGCTTCATCCGCTGGAGCCGGCTCGGCGTCTTCGACCGGATCTTCGCCGGGCTTGCCGGCGAAGGGCCCAGGCCGGAGCGGATCATGATCGACGCGACGCATCTGAAGGCGCATCGCACGGCGGCGAGCCTGCTCAAAAAGGGGCTCTTCCCCGGTGTATCGGGCGCACCAAGGGCGGGCTGAACTCCAAGCTCCACACCGTCTGCGACGAGACCGGCCGCCCGATCATCATGCTGCTCTCGGAAGGCCAGATGAGCGACCACAAGGGCGCAAGCCTCGTGCTCGCTGCCCTACCGTCAGCCAAAACCCTTATTGCCGACCGCGGCTATGATAGCGCCGCGTTCCGCCAGGCCCTGGTCGCCAAAGGCATCGCACCCTGCATTCCATCGAGCCGAAGCCGGAAAATCCCGTATCCCTACGACAAAGCGCTCTATCGCCAGCGCCACAAGGTCGAGAACCTCTTCGCTAAGCTCAAAGACTGGCGACGCATCGCCACACGATACGACCGCTGCGCCCACACTTTCTTCTCGGCAATCTGTATCGCCGCGGCCGTCATCTTCTGGCTCTGATCAACGAGATGCTGTAACGGGGCCTGCGTCGCGCGCTGCCCATTGCCACTTGCGTCTAGAAGGGCAAGCTGTCGCCGTTCCCGTACCGACCCTGAAGGTGGAGGATTACGGGATGAGGCTGTTCATCGGATTGGATGTGTCATTGGCGAAGACTGCGGTCTGCGCCATCACCGAGCACGGCAAGATCGTGAAGGAAGCGCAGGTCGCCAGTGACCCAGAGGCCGTGGCGGGATATGTGCTGGCG